>NZ_JBFBAO010000502.1:0-3990 GCF_040682255.1 Micromonospora sp. NPDC051296
TCGGTCCGTAGCGCTGCTTCAGCGTCCGGATCGCGGCGATCAGGTTGACGATCACCGGGGTGGTGGGGTTGCGGAAGTCGGTGTCGCCGGCGTTCAGGTAGAGGGAGTGGCCCTCGAAGTCGATGTCGAGCCCGTTCAGGCCGTACCGGTCGACGATCGCCGACACCGAGCGGACGAAGGTGTCCCGGGCGGCGGTGGTGGTCAGCTGGACCTGCCCGTTCTGACCGCCGATGGAGAGCAGCACCTTCTTGCCCTGCTGCTGCTTGGCGCGGATCGCCGCGATGAACGCGGCCTCACTCTCCACGCCCGGGCACTCGCTGACGGGGCAGAGCTGGAACCGGATGTCGCCGGAGGTGACCGAGGTCGGCTCGCCGAAGGCGAGGTTGATGATGTCCCAGTCCGCCGGCACGTCGGCCATCCGCAGGTAGCCGGAGCCGTTGGCGAAGCTGGCGTGCAGGTAGCCGATAAGGGCGCGGCGGGGGATGCCGCCGGCCGGCGGTGTGGTCGGCGGGGGAGTGGTCGGTGGGGTGGTCGTCGGCGGTGGGGTGGTCGGTGGGGTGGTGGTCGGTGGTGGGGTGGTCGGCGGGGCGGTGGTGGGTGGGCTGGTCGGGGTGCCGCCGCCGCACGGCGCGCCGTTGAGCAGGCAGTCGGTGGGGGAGCCCGAACCGGTGGCCAGGAAGCCGAACGAGACCGAGGCGCCGGGGGCGACGGTGCCGTTCCACGAGCGGTTGGTGAAGGTGTGCCGCTGGCCGACGGTGCTGACGGTGGCGTCCCAGTAGGTGCCGAGGGTGGTTCCGGCGGGCAGGCTGAAGGCGACCTGCCAGGAGGTGATGGTGCTGGATCCGCCGTTGGTGATGGTGTATTTGCCCTCCCATCCGGTGCCCCAGTCGGCGGTCTTGACGAAGGTGGCGGTGGGGCCGGCGGCCAGCGCCGGGGTGGCCAGCACGAGCGTGGTGGCGGCGGCGGTGGTCAGGGCCGCGAGGGCGGCCAGCAGCAGGTGTCGGGCGGGGCGACGCATCCGGACCTCCCGGGGGACGAGGACCATCGATCGACGGATGCACAATTATTAAGTTTGTTTACTGTGGATGTCCAGGGGTGCCCGGGGTGGTTGTCACGCCGGCCTCGGCGACACTCTCCCTCGTGGACGGTTGCGGAAAGTGTCGTACCCGGTACCGAGGATGTATTCATGGCTGTCCCCGCCCTCACTCCACGAAACACCCCACCGCGCTCGCTGCCCCTGCGCGAGGCGCGCACCCGACTGAGTCAGCTCGTCGCGATGGCGGAGCTGACCGACACCGTCACGGTGGTCACCCGCGACGGCGATTCCCGGCCGGTCGCCGCGATCGTGCCGGTCGGCGTCGCCCGCACCGCCGCCCAGGCCGGTGCCGACGCCGACCGGCTCGCCGAGGTCACCGCCGGGTGGTCCCGGCGCCTCGAGGCCCAGCGCGAGCAGAGCGCCCGCCGTCACGCCGCCGAGCTGCGGGCGGTCACCGCGGCGCTCGCCGAGGTGTGGGCCGAGCTGGATCGCCGGTTCCCGCCGGGCACCGATCCCGCGCTGACCCGGCTGCGCGCGGCCCACGCCGACCTGCTCGCCGGCTGACCCGACCGTCGACCTCCCTCGCGCCGGCAACCGGTGAACGTCGTCCAGCGGAATCGCCGAGGTGCAGTCGACGGTGCGGGCCCTGCTCGCCGGTCAGGCAGCCAGGTACGTTTCGAGGTCGTCGAGGATCTTGTTGGCGGCACCCACGCCGATGCCGGTCATCCAGATCTCGTCCGAGACGACGTGCGCCTTGCCCGCCTTGACGGCCGACAGGCCCTGCCACAGCGTGCCGCCGGTGACCTTGGCCTGCTCCGCCGCGGCCTTCTGCCCGTACGCGGTCACGAAGATGGTGTCACCGTCGACCTCGCTGATCCGCTCCGGGCTGACCCGGTCCATCCGCCGGTCCTCCTTGCCGGTCAGCAGCTGCCGCTCGGGCCGGCCCAGACCGGTGTCGCCGATCACGATGCCGGAGAACGAGTCCGGCCCGTACACCCGGATTTCGGTCGGCATGAACCGCACGATGGAGACCTTGCGGGCGGCGGCGTCACCCAGCTTGGCACCGAATTCCCTGGCCCGCGCCTCGTACCCGGCGAGCAGCTCCTTGGCCTCCTGCTCCTTGCCGAGCGCCGTGCCGTCCAGGAGGAGGTTCTCCTTCCAGGTGATGCCGACCATCTCCGTGAAGACCGTCGGCGCGATCGCGGACAGCTCGTCGTAGAACTTCTCCTGACGGAACTTGCTGCCGAGGATGAGGTCCGGCTTGAGCTCGTTGATCGCCTCCAGGTCGGGCTCGGTGAGCACGCCGACCTCCTTGATTCCGGCGAGCTTGTCTTCGCCGAAGTAGGTCGGCCAGCTCCTCGCCTCGCCGGCGGTGGCGGCGCCGATCGGGGTGACACCGAGGGAGAGCGCGGTGTCGATCTTGTCGGTGTCGAGCACCACGACGCGCTTGGGCGCGATCGGCACCTTGGTGGTGCCCATCGCGTGGGTGATCTCCCGGGTCTCCCCGGCGACGGTGCCGGCGACCGGGTCGCTGGCCCCGCAGGCGGTGAGCACGACGCCGAGGGCGGCGGCCGCGGTGAGGGTGGCGACGAGACGACGCATCAGATTCCTTCCGAGGGGTACGAGCCGGCGAGGACGTCCTCGCCGGTGAGTGGGACGGCACCGGGCGATCCGGCGGCCGAAGAGCCGGCACCGGCGGCCAGCGTGGGACTGGTGAGCGCGGGCACCACCAGCGGTGCCCCGGTCACCGGGCAGGGCACGACCACGCAGTCGAGCCCGAACACCTCGCGGACCAGGTCCGCGGTGAGGATCGCGCGCGGCGGCCCGGCGGCCACCACGGCGCCGGCCCGCATCGCGATCAGGTGGTCGGCGTACCGGGCGGCCTGGTTGAGGTCGTGCAGCACGGCGACCACGGTGCGGCCCCGCTCGGCGCGCAGCCGGTGCAGCAGGTCCAGCACCTCCACCTGATGGGCCAGGTCGAGGAAGGTGGTCGGCTCGTCCAACAGCAGCGCCTCGGTGTCCTGGGCGAGGGTCATGGCGATCCACACCCGTTGCCGCTGGCCGCCCGAGAGGGTGTCCACCGGCCGGTCCGCGAGGTCGGCGACGTCGGCCAGCCGCATCGCCCGGTCCACCGCCGCGCCGTCCTGCTCCGACCACTGCCGCCACCAGCGCTGGTACGGCTGCCGCCCGCGGCCGACAAGATCGGCCACGGTGACGCCCTCGGGCACCAGCGGGCTCTGCGGCAGTACGCCGAGCCGGCGGGCCACCTCCCGGGTGGGCAGTTCCCGGATGGCGGCGCCGTCCAGCAGCACGGTGCCGCGTCGCGGGGTGAGCAGCCGGGCCATGGTCCGCAGCAGGGTGGACTTGCCGCAGGCGTTCGGCCCGACGATCACGGTGAACGCGTCGACGGGCAGGTCCAGGTCCAGCCCGTCCAGCACGGTCCGCTCGTGGTAGCCGGCGACCAGATCGCGGGTGGAGAGCATCACGCCTCCTTGTCGGGGGTCAGCGGAGGGCTGCCCGGGGGAACGCCGGTTGCCGGTGTTGGTCACGACGGCCTCCGGCGACCGCGGAGCAGCAGGTAGAGCAGGTAGGGGCCGCCGATCGCGGCGGTCAGCACGCCGGCCGGCAGTTGGGTGGGCGCGAAGAGCCGCCGGCCGGCCAGGTCGGCCAGCACCAGCAGCAGGGCACCGAGCAGCGCGGCGCAGAGCAGCGGCGGTCGCTCGGCCCGGACCAGCCGCCGGGCCACCTGCGGTGCGACCAGGGCGACGAAATCCACCGCGCCGACCTGGGCGGTGACCATCGCGGCGGCGATCACACCGGTGCCGGCGAGCCCGATCCGGCGGGCGACCGGGCGCAGCCCGATGCCCCGGGCGGTGTCGTCGTCGAGCGCGGTGCTGTTCAGCGCCCAGCCGGCCCAGGCCAGGACGGGCAGCAGGAGGAGCAGGGTGCCGGCG
>NZ_JBFBAO010000503.1:0-3990 GCF_040682255.1 Micromonospora sp. NPDC051296
CACCTCGTGCAGATGTTGCAGGGCCTGGCGGTACGAGGCGACGAGACTGGTCTGTTCGTAGGCGACGCCGATCTCGGCGCAGTAGGCCTGCACGATCGGTTGGGCCTTGCGCAGGTTGGGCGTCGGCATTCCGGGGAACAGGTGGTGCTCGATCTGATAGTTCAAACCACCGAGCGCCGCGTCGGTCAACCAGCTGCCGCGGACGTTACGGGAGGTCAGCACCTGCTTGCGCAGATAGTCCTCGTCGCCGGTCGGGTGCGGCATGCCCTTGTGGTTGGGGGCGAACGTCATACCCAGGTAGACGCCGAACAACGCCTGGTGTAGCAGCAGGAAGGCGACGGCCTGCGGCGGCGAGAGGACGACCAGCAGCGCTGCCAGGTAGCCGACGGCGTGCAGGATCAGCAGTGCGCTCTCCACACCGCGCCGTTTCACCGTGCCGTTGCGCAACGCCTTGACGCTGGACACCTTCAGGCTGACGGCGAGCAGCGTGAGCAGCGGGAAGAACAGCGCGGCCTGGTGCCGGGTGATGAAGCCCTTCAGCCCGCGCCGGCCGACGGCCGACTCGGTGGCCCAGACGAGCACCTCGGGGGCGACGTCCGGATCGAGGTCGTCGTGGTTGGGGTTGTTGTGGTGCCGGGTGTGCTTGTCCATCCACCAGCCGTAGCTCATCCCGACGCCGAGATTGCCGGCCAGCAGCCCGGCGACTTCGCTCGGGCGTTTGGTGCGGAACACCTGCCGGTGCGCCAGATCGTGCGCCACGAGTGCGACCTGGGCGAACGTGACGGCGAGGAACACGGCGGTGAGCAGCTGCCACCAGGAGGAGCCGATGACGAAGAAGGCTGTCCAACCGCCGAGGAACATGAGCGTGATGACGCTCAGCCGGAAGATGTAGTAGGCGGGCCGGCGGCGCATCAACCCCGCGTCGATGATCCGGCGGGACAGGACGGCGAAGTCGCTGCCGGCCGTCGTCTGCGCCGGCCTCATGGTGGTCGTCATGGCTCCAGCACACCGCCCGACGACGGTGTCGTCAGGAGCGCTAGCCCCCTCCGCAGAAGGGGTGCTAGCCCCTCCGCAGAAGAGGTGCTGGCACCACCGCCGAGCGGTGACCTCGCCGGCACAATACGACGTGTGGACATGGCTGGGGCTGGTAACTCGACGTACGGGTGGGTCTGGCGAGGTGTGCGCGCCGTGCTGGCCGGCCTGGCCGCGATCGGCCTGGCGCTGACCAACATCGCGCTGCTCGGCGTATCGGTCGTGGTGTTTGCCCTGGTTCCGGTGCCGTTCCTCGGCATGGCGCTGGTGCCCTGGACGATGACGCTGGTCCGAAAGCGGGCGGACCTTGAACGCAGGCGTGCCGCACGGGCCGGCGTCCTGGTGCCGCGCCCCTACCAACCGCCGCCGGAGCGGGGCATCCCTGGCGGCTGGCGGCGTTTCCGGTGGATCGTCACGGACCCGGCCACCTGGCGTGACCTCGCCTGGCTCCTGCCCGGCGCGATCGTCGCGATCACCCTCGGCCTGATCTCGCTGGCCGTGCCGCTGTACGGGATCGTGGGTCTGACGCTGACGCCGTTGTGGATCTGGCTCGGCACCGACTGGTACGGCTACGGCGCCGTCTGGTCCATCGACACGTTCAGCGAGGGCCTGATCAGCCTGCCGCAGGGCGCCGCCATCCTCGCCGGTGGCCTGTGGGCGGCGCCGTGGATACGGCGCGTCGACGCGTACTTCGCCCGTCTCCTCCTGGCACCGACCAGGGCCGCCGAACTTCGGCTGCGCGTCACCCAGCTGACCGTGACGCGCGCCGACACGGTCGACGCCCAAGCGGCCGAGCTGCGCCGCATCGAGCGCGACCTGCACGATGGCATCCAGGCACGGCTCGTCTCGCTGGGCATGATGATCGGTCTCGCCGACGAACTGATCGACCGGAACCCGACCGCAGCCCACGAGATGCTCGCCGAAGCGCGTGAATCGAGCGGCACCGCGCTGGTCGAGCTGCGGCACCTCGTCCGCGGCATCCATCCGCCCGTGTTGGCGGAGCGTGGACTGGGTGGTGCGGTGCGGGCGCTGGCGCTCAGCCTGCCGGTGCCGATCACGGTCGATGTCGACCTACCCGGCCGACTCGACACACCTGTCGAGTCGGCTGCGTACTTCGCGGTCGCCGAGACCCTGACCAACCTGGTCCGGCACAGCCGCGCCCACACCGGATCGGTGTCCCTGCGACAGGCGGACAGCGCGCTGACCATGGTGGTCACCGACGACGGGGCGGGTGGCGCCGACCCCGTCGCCGGTACCGGTCTGCGGGGCATCGAACGCCGCCTCGCCGCCTTCGATGGCACGATGGCCCTGTCGAGCCCGCCCGGGGGGCCCACCGTGATCACCATGGAGTTGCCGTGCGCGTTGTCATCGCCGAGGACCACGCACTCCTCCGGGACGGGTTGACCCGGATCCTGCGGGCCTTCGACTTCGACGTCGTCGCGGCCATCGACAACGGCCCAGCCCTGCTGCCCGCCCTGGTCACCCACCAGCCTCAGGTGGCGGTCGTCGACGTCCGCCTCCCGCCGACGTTCACCGACGAAGGTCTGCAAGCCGCGATCGCGGCCCGTACGCAGATGCCCGGCCTGCCGATTCTCGTGCTCTCCCAGCACGTCGAGCCCATGTACGCCCGCGAGCTGCTCGGCACTCCGCAGGGCGGAGTGGGCTACCTGCTCAAGGATCGGGTGTCCAACGTCGGCGAGTTCGTCGATGCCATCCGCCGGGTCGCCGCCGGCGGCACTGCCATGGACCCGGAAGTGATCTCACAACTCCTCGCCCGCCGAGAGCCACTGGCGGTGCTCACCGCCAGGGAACGGGAAGTGCTCGGTGAAATGGCTGAAGGCCGCTCCAACGCTGCGATCGCGGCCAAGCTTCGCATCACCGAGAAAGCGGTGAGCAAGCACATAAACAACATTCTCACCAAACTTGACATGCCGCCCTCCGACGACGACAACCGCCGTGTCCTTGCCGTCCTGGCATATCTCAACGCCTGAAGGCGGCCGGCCGCGATCAGAGACATGATGGCCTCCACCGGAGACACTCGGACGATCGACCGGCACTGCCGGGCCGTCAGTGTCGGAAGCTCCAATGTTTGTGTGGTCGATGTCGCTGTTCGGCCGCCGATGGGGCCGAGTCGGCTCGGTCGGCAGTGCGGTATGCCGGCCAGGGGAGGGCAACCCCCAGTGGCGCTACGCCGGCCGAAGGGCCGACGGGCAACCCGACGTTTCGGTTGACGTGGCCGGATCAGGAGGCAACCCTACGCGCAGGTACGCTGGGAGACATCGGATGTTCTACCAGGGGAGGCGCGGTGCCGGTCACCGACGAGGCGATCGAAAAGATCAAGGCGATGATCGTCCAGGGCGAGCTCGCCCCGGGCTCGCGCCTGCCCAGGGAGGCCGACCTCGCCGAGCGGCTGGGGCTGTCCCGCAACTCCCTGCGGGAGGCGGTGAAGGCGTTGTCGCTGATCAGGGTGCTGGATGTCCGTCAGGGCGACGGCACCTACGTGACCAGCCTGGAACCCGACCTGTTGCTGGACGCGATCGGGTTCGTCGTCGACTTCCACCAGGACGACACGGTGCTGCAGTTCCTTGAGGTGCGGCGAGTGCTCGAACCCGCCGCGACCGAGCTGGCCGCGATGAGGATGACCGACGAGGAGATCGCCGGGCTGCGCGCCATTCTCGCCGAACTGGGCGACTCGCCGTCCGTCGAGGCGCTGGTGGCCAATGATCTCCGGTTCCACGGCCACATCGCCGCCGGCTCCGGGAACAAGGTGTTGTGTTCGTTGATCGACGGCTTGTCCGGCCCGACCACCCGTGCCCGGGTCTGGCGCGGGTTGACGCAGGAGGGCGCGGTGCGTCGCACCCGGGAGCAGCACGAGGCGATCTGCGAGGCGATCGAGGCGCGTCAACCGGGGGTGGCGCGGGCCTGGGCGACCGTGCACATCGCCGGCGTCGAGCAGTG
>NZ_JBFBAO010000504.1:0-3967 GCF_040682255.1 Micromonospora sp. NPDC051296
GGTGGGTCGACGCACACGGCGGACAACGGGCCGTGCTCGACCTCATCGACCGACTCCACCGCGGCGAACGCTTTGCCGCGCTTTCTACGGCTAAGCCTTGATCCACCGATGCAGGTTGGCGTCGATTGCCGGTTGACCGTTGCGGTATTGAGTTTTTCGGCGGGTGTGCGGAGACCGCTGATCATGTGGTCGGTTTGCTCCGGTTGTGATGGCTCGGGGTGGGGTGGGGGTTGTGGCCTGTGGTCGGGCCGCCCGGTTCTGCTGGTGGGTGTGGTCAGCCGGGTGTGGTCTGGACGGTGGTGAACAGGTTGTCGAACCCTGTCTGCCAGGGCCAGTGTTCGGGTAGGTGCAGGTGGACGGTGCGGGCTCGGTGCGCGAGCCGACCGGCGATGGTGATGATGCGGGTCCGGATGGTGGCGGGCCGGGCGGTCGACCAGGTGCCGGCGGCGAGGTGCCCGGCGGCGCGGGTGAGGTTGTGGGCGATCGCGGCGCAGGCCAGCCAGGCGTCGTTCGCGTTGAACCGGCCGGAGGGCAGGTGCGCCAGAGGGCCTGCGATCAGGTCCGCGTTGACCTGCTCGATGATCGCATGTGCCCGGTGCTGCGCCTCGGCCTGCACGAGGGTGTAGGGGCTGTCGGTGAACACCGTGTGATACCGGTATTCGGGGAGCAGTTCCTGCTGGCCGCGGACCTGGGCCGGGTCGTCGCGGCGGATCCGGCGCACGATCAGCCGGGCGGTCACGGCGTGGCGGGTCCCGGCGAACGCGGTATACGTGGTCTCGGCGATCTGGGCGTCGGAGATCCACCGTTGCTGGTCTTCGTCCCAGACGGCCTTCGGGTACTTGATGTCGATCCACTGATCTGCGGTGATGTTCTCGCAGGCGGTCCGGATTTTCGCGTCGATGCGGGTGGTGACTGAGAACCGCACGCGGCGGCGCCGGCACGTGGTGACGACGGTCTTGGCGTAGAACGCCGAGTCGGCCCGGACCACGATTTCGCCCGCAGCGCCGCAGGCGCGGGCGGTGCCGATAGCTTCGGCGATCATGCTCGCCGCACCACGCGCGGAGCCGGCATTACCGCTGCGCAGCCGGGTGGCGGCGATCACCGGTGCGGACAGCGGAGTGGACAGCGTCGCCACGAGGGGGTTGTAGCCGCGCAGCCAGACGTTGTAGCCGCCGATCTTGGCGTGGCCGAACCCGATGCCCTGCTTCTGCTTGCCGTAGACCCGGCGCAGCATCGAGTCGATATCCACAAAGCACAGCGTGTCGGCGCCGGTCAGGATCGGCGCTCGGCCGGCGAGCCCGATCAGCGCATCACGGGCGGCGGCCTGCAACTGCCGCACATGTCCGTGGGTGAAGGTGCGCAGGAACGACCCGAGTGTCGAGGGCGCGTACACGTCGGTGAACAGTTTGCGCATGCCGCCGTGGCGGGCCACGTCGAGGTCGTCGATGCTGTCGGCCCCGGCCAGCATCCCGGCCACGACCGTGGCGACCTTGCCCGCCGCGTTGGCCCCCTTGTCCGTCGGTAGCCGTACCCGGTCGGCGACCGCGTCGTGCAGACCGGCCTGCTCGGCCAAACGCATCACCGGGAGCAGACCGGCACACGACACCAGATTCGGATCATCGAACGTCGCGCGCACCACGGGCGCGTCATGGCGTAATCTCACCTGCGAGGTGCCCTCTCGAACCGGCGGAATAGAAGCTTCGCAACTCCTATCCTTCCAGCTCAGAGGGCACTTTCCGTCTCCGGGGCTCCGTCATCTCAGCGTTCGTCGGTGGATCGAGGCTCAGTGACCAGCTACACGCGGTGATCGACCCTTGATCGGTTCCCTGCACGGACGGCGGCATGTACGTGCGCATGACTCGTGCGTCTGTGAGGGTGCATCCGACGGTGGGTGCCGTTATCAGGGCGATTGGTTTCCGATCGCTGGGGCGGCGGTTAGTCGCGTCGGCGTTAACCCGTGCCCGGTCGCCGTTGAAGTCCGGGTTGAGGCGGTCGGCCAGACAGGACCGGTGCGCGGCGAACGACGCACATCCCGGTCCCTCACTGCTGCGCACATCGACGGTGACGTCGTCGCCGCCAGGGCTGAGGATCGTGAGCTGGCCGCAGCATCCGCATGGCCAGCTGAACTCACGCAGGTCCGCGGCACGCATCGTGAGGCGTATCCAGACGGGCGGGTGATACCGGCTGATGTGAGCCCGACGGGCTGTCGATGACGCCGGCGTCAACCGACGCGCCCACCGTTTCATATCCGATGACCTCGGCCATGACCCCCCAACGCTCATGGCTCATGACCGTCGCCCGGACGGCGGTGCCCGCCACCAGGTCACAGCCAACGCTGTCGAAACGCTGCACCGGCTGATCGTCGCGCACGGCGGGCCGAACGTCTCGATGACCTCCGACAGCGTCCGGTCCTGCGTGACCCACCCGCTGATGCCGGTGCTTAGCTGGTGAAACTCCGCCGCCGTCAAGGCCCGGTCAAGATCGAGTCAGCCGAAACGATGAGCGATTTCGGCATATACCGACGCCGTGGCGTCCCGCACCGCCCCTACCGGCAGAACGATGACATCCGTCGCGGTGAAGGCACCACGGTCGCGTAGCAGGTCGAATTCTGCCTGCCACGGCGTCAGGCTGCCGTCCACGGCAGCCATCGCCTCCAGCAGAAGCCGCTCAGCAATCTCGTTCCGCCCGTACATGCCAGGACGACGAAGCACGTCGTTCACCTTCGACCGGTGATGCCGACGTGCCTTATCCAGAACGGAGGCGGAATCCGCATCGCTACTCATCGCTGCCGATCATGCCACCCGACGGGACTCCGGAGGACTGTCCGACATCGCCGGCGGCATCGACAGAGTGATGGTCGTCGGGCTCGCGCTCGAGGCCTGCGGTTACGCGGTTGCCGCAGGCGCGAAGCCGCGCAGGCGCAAGGCGTGCGCCGCGAAGCGGATCCGGTATACGTCGGGCGCCGCCTGTTGTCGGGGAATCTTGCGGTGCCCGGCACCGGGCCGTGTCCCGGACCAAGGTTTGGACGGAGGGCCGGGGTCGTTGCCTTCGGCGGTTCGCTGCCTGGGGCGGCCCGGTGCAGAGTCCATCGGACCCCGGTCCTCCGCGCGGTGAAGAGTATCGGCGCCCGCCGGCATTCGGGTGCCGGTTATGGTGGATTTAATCCGCTAATAAGCTGTCGATTAGCCATAGTCGTTCGCTCCTCGAGGATCGCCTGGACCACGACGAACTGCTCCTCGGTCACCAGCGGTTTGTGGGCGATCTGGTGCGAGACGACCCAGTGCGGGGCAGTGTTCCACCGCTGGCGGGGTACTGGCTCGAGCGGTACATCGGGCCGGACGACTCCGGGATGGTGGATTGCGAACAGCAGCCGACCGGGCGGGCGGCCAAAGGCCTACCGCCCGGCATTGGCTGACTCAGGTGCCGTAGACGACCACGGCGCAGCGGTTCGTGTTGTCCTGAGGCCGCGCGTAGCCCAGACAGACCCAGACCTCTGTCCAGCGGTACTGGGTGCCGGCGTTGGACTCCCAGTGCAGGCTGGCGCCCCCGGCGGTGCTGGTGTCGTCGACGGCGATTGCATTGGTGTACTGCTGCGACCAGTAGATGTACGCGCGGGCGGCGTACCCGTCAGCTTTTTGATCCTTAATGTAGTTGTTGGTGTTCGTGTCGAGCCAGGCGACGCCGTAGCTGTTGATGCAGAGGCGTGCCGCCGCAGTGGCGCCTGTCCCGCCGCTCGGGCTCGCGACGCTGGCGGTGCCGTAGTAGCAGCCAGCCGCTTGGGCTGGCGACGCGGCGGCGACGGCCACGCCGCCCCCGAGGACGGCCGCAACGACGAAGACGGTGGCACGGCGGATCAGTCGGTTGGTCATCTCCTACCTCCTCGTATTGCCAAGTCCGTTCGAACGATGCACCCACCATGCGCAATCGTGAATGGAGGAACGTTGAAAGAACCTTGAATCGGCAGCCC
>NZ_JBFBAO010000505.1:0-3965 GCF_040682255.1 Micromonospora sp. NPDC051296
GTTCGCCCAGGGGCACGTCCTGCTGGAGGACGTGCCCGGGGTGGGCAAGACGACCCTGGCCCGGGCGATCGCGGCGACGGTGCAGGGGCAGTGGCGGCGCATCCAGTTCACCCCGGACCTGCTGCCGTCGGACGTGTCCGGCGTGACCATCTTCAACCAGGCCACCCGGGGTTTCGAGTTCCACCCCGGTCCGGTGTTCGCCAACATCGTCATCGCCGACGAGATCAACCGGGCGTCACCGAAGACGCAGTCGGCGCTGCTGGAGGTGATGGAGGAGCGGACGGTGACCGTGGACGGGGTGCGGCATCCGGTGCCGCAGCCGTTCCTGGTGGTGGCCACCCAGAACCCGGTGGAGATGGACGGCACCTACCGGCTGCCGGAGGCCCAGTTGGACCGGTTCCTGGTCAAGCTCTCGGTGGGGTACCCGGACGAGTCCGTGGAGGTGGAGGTGCTGCGCGGGGCGACGGTGCGCTCCCCCGAGGCGCTCGCCTCGGTCACCGACACCGCCACCGTCGGCGAGATGGTCCGGATGGCCCGCCGGGTGCACATCGCCGAACCGCTCTACGCGTACGCGGTGCGGCTGGCCGCGGCCACCCGCACCCACCCGCAGGTCCGCGTCGGGGTCAGCCCCCGTGGGGTGATCGCGCTGACCCGGGCGGCGTGCGCGTACGCACTGATCGACGGCCGTGGTTGGATCATGCCGGAGGACCTGAAGATCCTCACCGAACCGGTGTTCGCCCACCGGCTGCTGCTCACCCCCGACGCGCAGGTGCGCGGGGTGACCGCCGCCGACGTGCTGCGCCAGTCGGTCGCCTCCGTGCCGGTGCCGCTGCCGTCGGGCCAGCCGGCCCCGGCACACTCCTGACCGGCAAGGCTGCCGTGGGGATCACCGCCCGGGGCATCGGGCTGCTCGTCGCCGCAGTGCTGCTGCTCGGCGCCGGCTTCCACTTCGCGTACCCGGAGTTGACGCTGCTCGGCGCGGCGGCCGGCGCCGCCCTCGCGGTGGCCGTGGTCACCGCGGCCCGGCGACCCCGGTTGCAGGTTCACCGGCAGGCGGACCCGGACCGGGTGGCCCGGGGCGAGCCGGCCTCGATGACGCTGACCGTACGCAATGCGGGGCGGCTGCGGGCGGCGAGCCTGCTGGCCACCGACCGCTGCGGCGACCGGATGGTGCCGGTGCCGGTGCTGCGGCTGCGCCCGGGGGCGGACACCACGGTCCGCTACGACGTGCCGACCATCCGGCGCGGGGTGGTGCCGGTCGGGCCGCTGCGGGTGATCCGCCGCGACCCGCTCGGTCTGGTCGTGCTGGCCCGCTCCTACGGCGGCAGCGTGCCGGTGTGGGTGCACCCACGCATCCACCCGTTGTCGGCGGTGCCCACCGGTGCCGGTCGCAGCCTCGACGGGCGGGTCGACGCGGTGCCGCACGGCTCGATCACCTTCGACTCGCTACGGGAGTACGTCGTCGGCGACGAGCTGCGCCGGGTGCACTGGCGTACCAGCGCCCGGGTGGGTGAGCTGATGGTGCGGGAGAACGTGGACACCAGCCTGCCCCGGATCGTGGTGCTGCTGGACAATCGGGCCGCCGCGCACCCGGACCGGGTCGACGGGGTGGCCGAGTCGTTCGAGTCGGCCTGCGAGGCCGCGGCGTCGGTGGTCACCGCGGCGGTCCGCGAGGACCTGCCGGTGGTGCTGCTGTTCGTCGCCGCCGAGGAAGCGTCCGGCGGAGGGCTGGGCTCCGGCGCTGCCGGGCCGCTGGACCGGTTGGCGGCGGTGTCGCTGACCGGCGAGGGCACGCTCGAGGCCGCGGCGGCGCGGCTGCGCCGCGACCGGCTCGGCGACACCCTGGTCGTGCTCACCGGGCCGGGTGGCCGCGACGACCTGGGGCACGTCGGCGCGCTGCGCGGGGCGTACCCGTCGGTGGTGGTCGGGGTGTTCGGGGCGGTGGAGCCGACGCCGCCGGGCGCGGCCGGCCTGGTCGTCGTCGACGCTGCTGACGGCGCGGCGTTCGCCGCCGAATGGGACGGGGTGCGTCGGTGGTGAGGCTGCTGCGGGCGGTACCGGTGCCGGCGGCCCTGATCACCATGGTCGCGCTGGCCGGGATGGTGCTCGGCCGGGTGTACGCGGGGTCGCTGCTGACCGTCCTGATCGCCGGTGCGGCGGTCGGCTCGGTGCTGGTCAGTGTCGTGGCGCGGCCGCTGCCGTCCTGGCTGGTGGCGCCGGTGTCGGTGCTGGCGATGGCCGGGTGGACGGCGTGGTGCCTGCGGTTTGCCGCCGGCCGGGCCGACCTGCCCGGAGGGTTCGCCGAGGTGGCCGGCGACGCCGCGCGCAACGGCATTCCCCGGCTGCTGACCGCGATGATCCCGGTGGAGCCGACACCGGACACGATCCTGGTGCCACTGGTGGCCGCCTGGCTGGCCGGGCTGGCCGGCGCGGAGGTGGCGCTGCGGGCCGGACGGGTGCTGCTGGGCTACCTGCCGCCGGTGTTGCTCTACGCCGGCGCGTTGTACGTGGTCGGACCGAACGCCGAGCCGGCGATCGGCCCGACCGTGGCGCTGGTGGCGGTGGCGGCGCTCGGGCTGGCGGTGTCGGGTCGGCCGGCCGGCGGCGACCCGGTCGACGAGTTGGCCCCGGCGGTGCGGGCCGGGGTACGGGCCCGGCTGGCCGCGGCGTCGGCCGCCGGCACGGCGGTCGTGGTGGGGCTGGCGGCGGTGCTCGGCCCGGCGGTGGCCGCCCTGGTGGACACGCCCCCGGTGGATCCGCGCCGCTATGTGGAGCCGCCGCAGGTGGAGACGCTGGACGAGAACCCGCTGATCCGGATCTCCGGCTGGGCGCTGAACCCGGAACAGCAGCTGTTCCAGGTGGCCACCGAGCGGGCCGGTGCTGCCGACGCGGCGGCTCCGGCGGGTCCGGCAACGCAGGGCCCGGACGCGCCGCCGGCCGGTGGTGGGGTGCGGATCCGGCTGGCCGTGCTGAGCGACTACGACGGCGTCACCTGGCGGGTCGGTGCCACCTACCGCAACGCCGGGCGGATCCTGCCGGCCACGGACCCGGCCCCGCACGCCACGGTGGAGACGGTCGAGCAGGAGATCACGGTGGGCGAGCTCAGCGGGCGGCTGCTGCCCGCCGTGGCCACCCCGCGCGAGGTCAGCGGGGCGCGGGTCGCCTACGACCCGGGCACCGGCACGTTGATCCGCCCCGACGGGCTCAGCCCGGGGTTGCGCTACACGGTGACCTCGGCGCGGGAACGTCCGGACGTCAACCTGCTGGCCACCGCGAACACCCCGGCCGGTGACGAGGTGGCCCGGGTGCTGCACGTCGCCGACGGGGCACCCGAGCAGCTGCGCCGGCTCGCCACCCAACTGGCCGAGGAGAACGGCGCCCCGTACGCCCGGGCGGCGGCGATCGAGCAGTGGCTGGCCGAGCACTACCGGCTGGTCGCCGACGCGCCCAGTGGCCACGCCTACCCGAACCTGACGTTCTTCCTGTTCGGACCGCGAAACGGCGGTGGGCAGCGCGGCACCTCCGAACAGTTCGCCGCGTCGTTCGCGGTGCTGGGCCGGCTGGCCGGCCTGCCGACCCGGGTGGTGGTCGGGTTCGCCGCTCCCGGGTCGGGGCCGGTACGGGCCGCCGACGCGTACGCCTGGCCGGAGGTGCTCTTCGACGGGTTGGGCTGGGTGCCGTTCGACCCGCTGCCCCGGCCGGACGACGAGCCGCGGCCGGTGGAGGAGGACCTCCGCCCGCAGCCGGAGAATCCGCCGCCGTCGGAGCAGCCGGAGCCCACCCTGGAGCCGACCGTCTCACCGACACCGCAAGCCGCCCCCGCCGGCCCCACCGACACCGGTGGAGTGTCCACGCCGGTGCTGGTCGCCGGCATCTCCGGCGGGCTGCTGCTCGTGGTCGTGGCGCTGCTGGCCACCCTGATCGGGATGCGTCGGGCGCTGACCCGCAACCGGTTGCACCGGGGC
>NZ_JBFBAO010000506.1:0-3965 GCF_040682255.1 Micromonospora sp. NPDC051296
TTCCGCGCCAGAGTCCGGTTCCGTGACTACGACGGCGTGACCCGCGACATCGAGGTCACCGACACCACCGGCCCGGCCGCCGTCCGGGCGTTGAAGGTCAAGCTCCGCGACCGCAGCACCCCCAACGACGACGAGATCACCCGGGAGACCCGTATCAGCGCACTCGCCGACCTGTGGGTCGAGGAGATCACCGCCGAGGAACGGATCACATCTCAGACCATCCACCGGTACCAGGCCAGTGTGCGCACCACGGTCCTGCCCGCCCTCGGTAACCTCCGGATCCGCGAGGCCAGCGTCGGGCGACTGGACCGGTTCCTACGCGAGATCGCCAAGGACCGCCCGTCGGCGGCCAAAGGCGTGAAGGTCGTCCTCGGCCAGATGTTCGCGCTGGCCGTCCGGCACGGCGCGATCCCGAGCAACCCCGTACGCGACACCGGCCGGCTACGCAAACCCCGCCGCACCGTGGTCGCCCTCACCGACGAACATCTCCAAGCCGTCCGCACGGCGATCCGCGACTGGCAACGACCAGTCCCCGGCAAGCCCGGACCTCGACACACCCAAGACCTGGCCGACATCGTCGACCTCATGCTCGCCACCGGCGCCCGCATCGGTGAGATCCTCGCCCTCCGCTGGGAAGACCTGGACCTCGCCGCCGAACGCCCCACCCTGACGATCTGCGGCACGCTGGTCTTCGTCAAAGGCCAGGGCATCTTCCGCCAACCCTGGACCAAGAGCGACGCCGGCTACCGGATGCTCGTCCTGCCCCGGTTCGCCGTCGGCATGCTCATGGCCCGCAACCTCGGCGCCGCCCACAACCCCCACGATGCGATCTTCGCCTCCCGACGCGGCACCTGGCTCTCCCCCAACAACGTCCGCCGCCAGTGGCGCCAAGCCCGCGCCGACACCGACCTCGACTGGGTCACCCCCCACACCTTCCGCAAGACCGTCGCCACCCTCATCAAGGAGGAGACCGACACCAAGAGCGCCGCGGCACAGCTTGGACACTCCAGCGAGGAGGTCACCACCACCTACTACATCGCCAAGCCCGTCCAAGCCCCGGACGTCTCCGACGTTCTTGAACGCCTCGCCGCCAACCCGAACGGACAGCACGCATCCACAGCGCACAACGATGCACACCGATGACAAACTTGGTTGCCGCACCCGGTAAACGGGGGGTTTTCGGGGGACGGTTCAAAACCTCATAGAAGAAAGTCGAAGCCCTGACCGCGTTTCCGCTGGTCAGGGCTTCTTCTTTGTCGGGACGGCCGGATTTGAACCGACGACCCCTTGACCCCCAGTCAAGTGCGCTACCAAACTGCGCCACGTCCCGATGCCCTCGCGCGATTTCTCCCGCGACAGCCGGTACAGCTTAGCGCAGGATCTCCCACCCGTCGCACAGGCCCCTCCCCCGTCGTCGCGGGTGACGCCCCGCACCACCCCTAGAGCATCCTAGGAGGGTGGGCCCTGCGGACGGCGTGGCGTCCGCAGGGCCCCGGAGGATGATCGGTCAGCCGTGTGCCTTGCCTCGGCCGCCGGGGCCGAGCTTCTTGCGCGGGCGTACCGAGATCTCGATCGGGCTGCCCTCGAAGCCGAACTCCTCGCGCAGCTTGCGCTCGACGAACCGCTGGTAGCCGGCGTCGAGCGGGCCGGTGGTGAAGAGCACAAAGCGCGGCGGAGCTACGCCGGCCTGGGTGGCGAACAGGATCCGCGGTGCCCGTCCACCCCGCACCGGGTGCGGGGTGGCCTGGACCAGGGCGGTGAGCCAGGCGTTGAGTTGCGCGGTGGGGATCCGCGTCTCCCAGCTGGCCAGGGCCCGGTGCAGGGCCGCGGCAAGCTTGTCCACCGCCCGGCCGGTCTTCGCCGACAGGTTCAGCCGGATCGCCCACGGGATCCGGCGCAGCTCCCGCTCGATCTCCTTGTCCAGGTAGTACCGACGGTCGGCGTCGACCAGGTCCCACTTGTTGAAGGCGATCACCATCGCCCGACCGGCCTCGGTGACCATGGACAGGATCCGCTGGTCCTGCTCGCTGATCGGCTCGCTGGAGTCGAGCAGCACCACCGCCACCTCCGCCGCCTCGATCGCCGAGGCGGTACGCAGGCTGGCGTAGTACTCGGTGCCGCTGGCCTTGCCGACCCGCCTACGCAGCCCGGCCGTGTCCACCAGCTGCCACGTGTCGCCGCCGATCTCGACCAGGCTGTCCACCGGGTCGACGGTGGTGCCGGCGACCGCGTCGACCACTGCCCGCTCCTCACCGGAGAAGCGGTTCAACAGGCTGGACTTGCCGACGTTCGGCCGACCCACCAG
This sequence comes from Micromonospora sp. NPDC051296, assembly GCF_040682255.1. NCBI lineage: Bacteria > Bacillati > Actinomycetota > Actinomycetes > Micromonosporales > Micromonosporaceae > Micromonospora > Micromonospora sp. NPDC051296. The sequence goes on from NZ_JBFBAO010000506.1 coordinate 2,306, forward strand.
GGCCACCCGACGCGGGCCACGCGGACGGAACTCCGCCACCTTCGGCGCCTCGGGCAGCGCTTCCATGATGGCGTCGAGCAGGTCACCGGAGCCGCGCCCGTGCAGCGCCGACACCGGGTACGGCTCGCCGAGGCCGAGCGACCACAGCGAGGTGGCCTCGAGCTCGATGGTGGCGTTGTCGGCCTTGTTGGCCACCAGGATCACCGGCTTGGCGCTGCGGCGCAGCATCTTCACCGCCGCCTCGTCGACGTCGGTGGAGCCCACCATCGCGTCCACCACGAACAGCACCACATCGGCGGTGACCACGGCCGCCTCGGCCTGCGCGGCGATGGCCGCCGCCCGGTCCTTCGCGTCCGGTTCCCAACCGCCGGTGTCCACCACGGTAAACGCGCGGCCGGACCACTGCGCGTCGTACGGGATCCGGTCCCGGGTCACCCCGGGAACGTCCTCCACGACCGCCTGGCGGCGGCCGATGATCCGGTTGACCAGGGTGGACTTGCCGACGTTGGGGCGGCCGACCACGGCCACCACCGGCTGCGGGCCGGTCGGTTCCTCGGTGTCGAGGTCCGGCTCCCGCAGCTCCACCCAACCATCGCTGTCGGTCACGCCACTCCCCGATCGGTGAGCAGCTCAGTCAGCCGTGCCACGACCTCGTCGATGCCCAGCTCGGTGGTGTCCAGCACGACGGCGTCGGACGCCTGGGCGAGCGGGTCGGCCTTGCGGGTCGAGTCCAGCTGGTCGCGGCGGGCCAGGTCGGCGGCGGTGGCCGCCACGTCGGAGGCGTTCTCGGCGCTGCGACGCGCGGCGCGTGCCGCAGCAGATGCGGTGAGGTAGACCTTCAGGTCGGCGTCCGGGGCCACGACGGAACCGATGTCCCGCCCCTCGACCACGATCCGACCGGCCTTGGCGATCATGTCCCGCTGCCGGGCCACCAGCAGCGCCCGCACGGCCGGCACGGCGGCCACGGCGGAGACCGCGGCGGTCACCTCGGGCCCGCGGATCTCTTCCTCGACGCCGATCCCGTCGGCGGTCACGCCGTACCCCGTGGGGTCGGTGCCGACGTGCAGGTCCACCTCGCCGGCGACCTTGGCCACCGCCTGCGCGTCGGTCAGGTCGACTCCGGAGCGCAGCACCGCCCAGGTGATCGCCCGGTACATCGCGCCGGTGTCGAGGTAGCGGGCACCGAGGCTCACGGCGAGCCGCCGGGAGACGGTGGACTTACCCGAACCGGACGGCCCGTCCACAGCGACCACGCAGCGCCCGGCCGGTACGTTTTCCTCCACCGTTGTCCTCCTCAGCCCGTACCTCGCGATCCACCCTCATCGGCGGACGCGAGCGGTTACCCACACGTCTTCAATGATGCCCGGCGCGGCGGCCTACGGCCTGCCGGCCCCGCCGGGCCGCCAGGCAGCCTACCCTCAGCCGTACCCATGGGCGCGGGGTCAGTCACCCACGGCCTTGAACAGGGCGGCGACCTCCGCGTTGGTCAGCCTCCGGGTGCGCCCGGCGCGCAGGTCACCCAGCCGGATCGGCCCGATGGAGGTACGCACCAGCCGGCTCACCGGGTGGCCGACCTCGGCGAGCAGCCGCCGTACGATGTGTTTGCGCCCTTCGTGCAGGGTCAGCTCGACCTGGGCGGTACGCCCCAGACTGTCCACCA
>NZ_JBFBAO010000507.1:0-3947 GCF_040682255.1 Micromonospora sp. NPDC051296
GAAGACCTACGGCACTGGTCCCTGCACCTGCTCGCCACCCACGTCCTGATCGGCGGGGCGACCCGCTCCGGGAAGGGCTCGGTGCTGTGGTCGCTGGTCCGGGCGCTGGCCGGTGGGATCACGTCGGGGCTGGTGCGGCTGTGGGTGATCGACCCCAAGGGCGGCATGGAGTTCGCCATGGGCCGACCGCTGTTCGCCCGGTTCGCCGGCAAGTCCTTCGAGGCAATGGCCGACCTCCTCGATGAGGCCGTAGCCGTGCTGCGGGAACGGCAGACCCGGCTTGCCGGCACGGTCCGGGTCCACACGCCGACCGAGGCTGACCCCCTGGTCGTGGTCGTCATCGATGAGATGGCCGCGCTGACCGCCTATCTCCAGGATGTCGAGCTGCGTAAGCGCATCGCCTCGTCGCTGGGGCTGTTGCTGTCCCAGGGGGCCGGCGTCGGCGTCCTCGTTGTGGCCGCGTTGCAGGACCCGCGCAAGGAGGTCCTCCCGTTCCGGGACCTGTTCCCGACCCGCATCGCGCTCGGCCTGACCGAGGCCGCTCAGGTCGACCTCGTCCTTGGTGACGGTGCCCGCAACCGGGGCGCCCTGGCCGACCAGATGCCCCGATGGGCCAAGGGCGTCGGGTACGTGATCCTCGACGGCACTCCCGAACCCGCCCGGGTCCGCTTCTCCTATGTCTCCGACGACGACATCCGCGACCTCGCCGCCACCTACCCGGCTCCGGCCGACGCGGCGGACATCCTCGCCCAGGTCGGCCGGGAAACCGCCCCTGAACCCACCCGTCGCCCGCTTCCCCGACCGCGTGGGCCGCTGCTGCCGGATTCGCTGCTCAACTTCCTGAACCGCGACACCGACGGGGGTGAGCCGCGGTGACCGCCCCGACCTTCTACCGGCTGCGGGCCCCGCACCCAGACGGCACGACCAGCACCGCCGTGTCCGTCCGCGTCGACCCGCAACGGCCCGACCCGTACCCGGTCTATCTCGCCGTCGGCGGCGGCCGGCGCCGCATGTACCTCACCCCCGACGAGGCGTGGGCGCTGTGGCGCTGCCTCTCCGAAGCGGTCGCCTCCCTCGGCGAACCACCCGAGCACATCCGTACCCGCGTCGCCCCGGCCCGGAGGTAACCGATGTCCCTCAAGCGCCTCTTCTTCGGCACCCACCGCGTCAAGCCCCTGCACATCGAACTTGACGGCACCCCGGACCGGCTCGCCGCCGCCCTGCACGGCCTGGCCCACATGGTCCACCGCCGCCGCGACCTCGACGGCCAGAGCATCCGCATCACGCTGACCGTCCGCGACACCCGGAGCGGCCGATGAACCCGTGCACGCTCACCACCGCCGACCAGCCGCACTGCACCCGTCCCAGCCCGCTGGAGATCGCCGACGTGACAAGCCAGCGGGCCTGGGGCTGCCTCGGCCACGCCCTCCGCGCCCTCCGGGCCGTCGACGGCGCCCGCATCGTCCGTGACCTGCGCAAGGAAGGGGAGCAGGCGTGAACCGCCACCGCATCGAATCCGCCGTACGCCTGCTGATCCTGCTCGCCATCGGGGGCATGGCCGGCGCCGCCGCGTTCACCCACGTCCACGACCTGTCCGTTGCCCACGGCCAGCCGCACTGGATCGGCTGGGCCAACGCCGTAGCCGTCGAGCTGATGGCCATCTACCTCGGCCTCGAAATCCGCGCCCGGCGTCGAGCTGGTCGACCGGTCGGCTTCGTCGGCGTCCTCCTAGTCGCCTTCGCCCTGCTCTCCCTCGCCGCACAGGTCGCGGAAGCCGAACCCTCCGTGTGGGGCTGGATCGTCGCCGCCGTCCCGTCGCTGGCCTTCCTCGCCCTGGTCAAGGTCGTCCTGTCCAGCGCACCGGCCGAACCGGAACAGAACCAACCCCAAACCGAGCGGTACGAGGTGCCTGAGCCGGTCACCACCGACATCGAACCGGTCCGGCCGGCTGAACCCGCGCCGCCCGTCGTCCCGGCTCCGGTGGCGGTGCTGCCTGCGCGTGGTGTCGTCCAGCCCAACCGGCCCCACGTCGTCGGGATCATCCGATGACCGCTGCGACCCTGCCCGGCCTCGAACCCGCCCCGACCCCGGTTGCTCCTCGGCCGGGGTCGCGGGCGGCCCGCATGTCACTGCCCCGCTCGGTCGATGTGCTCAAGGAGATCGCCACCGAGTACGGCGTCTGCGTCCGTCCGCTGGCCATGCGCCGCACCGACCTGGACACCGGCCTGACCGAGGTCATCGACCTGCCCTGCGGCGCCACCCGCGAGGACAAGTGCGCGCCCTGCGCCAAGAGGAACCGCCGGCTGCGGCAGGCGCAGATCCGGGAGGGCTGGCACCGCGACGACGAGCCGCTACCCGGCCCGGAACCCGCGACCGAGGCACAGAAGTCCCTCATCCTGTTCCGGGCACACCTGGAGTTCTCCCGCGACGAGGCAGTACGCGCTGCGCAGTGGGACCAGGTCGACGACATCGACCAGGCCATCCGCGAGGTAGAGGAAGCCATCGCCGCTGAGGGGCTACGCGGGCGGGTCGGGCCACCCCACGGAAGCATCGACGACGAGGACGACGATCCCGGCCGCCGGCGCAAGCGCTCCACCAAACGCCGTCAGGACGCACCAGACCTGCCCCGGCGCAAGGTCGAACGGCGCACCGTCGGCCGCACCTACACCGCATCCGACGGCGCCTCCTACCGCCCGTCGATGTGGCTCACGCTCACCCTCGACTCCTACGGCCCGGTCCGCCCCGACGGCACCCCGCTCAACCCAGACAGGTACGACTACCGCCGCGCAGCCTGGGACGCCGTCCACTTCCCCCGGCTGCTGGACCGGTTCTGGCAGAACCTGCGCCGCTGCGAGGGCTGGAACGTCCAGTACGCCGGCTGCGTCGAGCCGCAACGCCGCCTCGCCCCACACGCCCACTTCGCCATCCGGGGGCACCATCCCCCGGGACGTGCTCCGTACCGTAGCGGCAGCGACGTACCACCAGGTGTGGTGGCCCTCGACCGACGTCCAGCGGTACACCCTCGACCGCCTCCCGGTCTGGGACGAGCAGGCTTCGGCGTGGGTCGACCCGGATACCCGCGAGCCGCTGACCACCTGGACGGAAGCGCTCGACGCCATCGACGACGACCCTGACGCGGAACCGGTGCACATCGTGCGCTTCGGCTCCCAGGTCGACGCCCGGGGTGTCATGCCCGGCACCGAGGACGCCGAGCGGACCATCCGCTACGTCACGAAATACATCACCAAGCACACCGGGGACGTCCACAAGGCGACCACCGACCGGCAGCGCAAGCACCTCGACCGGCTCTGGCAGGAACTCCAGGTCACCCCGTGCACTGACCGCTGCGCGAACTGGCTGCTTTTCGGGATCCAGCCGCGCAGGGCGCACGCGAAGCTCAAGCCGGGCCGGTGCAAGGGCAAGGTCCACCAGCGGGACACCCTCGGCATCGGCGGCCGGCGCATCCTCATCTCCCGCGACTGGTCCGGCAAGACCCTGGCCGACCACAAGCACGACGCCCGCGCCTGGGTGCGCGCCCTGCTCGGCGTCACCACCGACGGCACGCAGCTCGTCGACGACCAGGCCGACACCGTCGAGCGGGTCCGGCACGCCTGGGAACTCGCCCGACCAGACGACCCCGACGTGGGTCCGCTGTCCTTCCGGCTCATGCGTTCGATCAGCGAACGCGCCCGCTGGCGGACCGAACTCCTCGCCGCGAAGGACCGGGCCGCCCAGGGGCCGCCAGATCTTTCGGCAACTCAGCAGGACGCGCAGCACACGGGGGAGGAGTCGCCTTGAACGAGGAACTGTTGACCGTGCCGGAAGTGCTCGCCGAACTGCGCGTATCGCGCTCGACCTGGTTCTACTGGCGGCAGACCGGCAAGGGACCACGGGTGATCAAGCTCCCGAACGGTCAGCTACGGGTCCGCCGGTCGGCGCTCGGTCGG
>NZ_JBFBAO010000508.1:0-3916 GCF_040682255.1 Micromonospora sp. NPDC051296
CGGCGGCGGGTGGTTCGACGAGCACTGGAGCTGCCGGGCGTCGGTACGGCGACGCAGCCACCCGACGTTCAAGGTCGACGACGTCGGTTTCCGGGACGCAAGCGGGCTTTGATCGCCTCCTGCCGGTTGACCCGGGTCATGCCACACCATCGGCTATAGTTCGCCGCATGGCGAACTATCGGATGGTCCTCGACCGGACCTTCCATGCGCTGTCCGACCCGACCCGCCGCGCGGTGATCGAGGCGCTGACCGAACGCGGACAGTCGTCGGTCAAAGAGCTGGCCGAGCCGTTCCCGATCGGTCTCCCGACGTTCCTCAAGCACCTCAAGGTGCTCGAAGACAGCGGACTCGTCACCACGACGAAGACCGGGCGGACCCGCTCGTGCCAGCTCCGCCGCCAACCACTCGGCGAGGCCGAGCAGTGGCTGGCAGAGCGGCGCGAGGCCGTCGAGAACCAGCTCGACGCGTTCGCGGCGTACGTCGAATCCATCCCGGCAACCACGGAGGCTCCGGATGAGCACACCTGATCCCATGAACCACGGCGCGGTCGAGGCCAGTCGCCAGATCGCCGCACCCCGTCAGGTGGTGTACGACGCGTGGACCGCACTCGAGCACCGACGGCAATGGTTCGTCGGCCCGGCTTGGACCGAGATCGAGCGAAGCGTGGACCTGCGGGTCGGCGGCACCGAAATCGCGCACGGCCGCTTCGCGGACGGCACCGAGTCCATCTACACGGCCCGCTACCACCTCATCGAACCAGCCGTGCGGTTGATCTACGCGTTCGACATGCACGTCGCCGGCAGCCACTTCTCCGTCTCCCTCGCCGGCGTCGAGTTCGAGGACTCGCTCGGCGGAACCAAGCTGACCTACACCGAGCAAGGCTTCTTCCTCCAGGGCGACTACGACCACACGAGCCGGGACAAAGGAACTCAGGGACTCCTGGACCAGTTCGTCACCCACGTGTCGACCTTGACTGCTCGCCCGGGACAGCGGGTTTCGCCCTGACGAACCCGGGCCGTTGACGTGCTTGCGGGGCCCTGCGGAGGCGGTGCTGCCCGGCAATCATCGCCGGCCCGCTGGCCATCCCGCGGTACTGGCATGCTGTCGTACGTGATCGTTCGAGGCGCAACCGTTCGGGACGCCGACGCCCTGGCTGTCGTCCATGTCCGCACCTGGCAGGAGGCGTACCGCGGGAAGGTCCCGCAGGAGTATCTCGATCAGCTGGATCCGTCCCAACGCGGGCCGGGATGGCGGCAGTGGATCGAGCAGGATCGCGCACCCGCCGGCACCCTCGTGCTGGAGCACCAGCATGACGGCGTGGTCGGGTTGATCAACGTCTCGCCGAGCCGGGACGCCGACACGGATCCGCGGCTGGTGGGGGAAATTCAGGCCGTCTACCTCTTGCCGAGGTTCTGGGGTCAGGGTGCCGGCCGGCTGCTGATGGAGGCGGGCATGCGACGGCTGGCGGAGGCCGGCTATCGAGAGATCGTCTTGTGGGTGTTGGAGACGAACGGACGCGCTCGACGCTTCTACGAGTCGGGCGGCTGGCGGGCCGACGGATCGAAGAAGACCGACGACTCGCGCGGCTTCCCCATGGTCGAGGTCCGCTACCGTCGCACCGCCGACATCGACTCATAGGAGTATCCGGCTGGGGGCAGAACATGGGGAACACGGCCGGCCTCCGCCGGCTGCGCTTAGCGGAGGTGGCCCGCGCGCCCGGCCAGTCTCGCAGCCCGGCCTGATCCAGCATCGCGCCCACATGGGTGACCGGGGAACTGCTCGCCACCGCCAGCCGCAGCCCCAGCTCGACGGCCCGGTCCAGCCAGCCGACGATGCCCGGCGCCGGCTCCAGCGTCGCATTCAGGTCCGCCCGGTACGCCATCCGCAGCGCGTGGCTGGACTCGCGGTCGTACGCGGGTCCGGCTCCAGTCGAGGCACACGCCCCGTCCAGAGCAGTTCTCCTATCGCGCGTCCGCCGCGCCCGCAGCCTCTCGGAGCGCGGCTACCGCCGTCTGCACCGCCGGTGTGTGCTCGACCGCGTCGTGCACCACCACGTAGATCGACCGGATCGGCGTGGGGCGGACCAGCCGGACACGGGTCACGCCGTCGGGCAGCTTCGCCGCGCCGAGTGCGGGGAGCACCGTGAGGCCGATGCCGGCGCCGACGAAGGCGAGCGCGGTCGGGTAGTCGTGCGCCTCGACCTGGAAGGTCGGGCTGAAGCCGGCGGCGGTGCAGGCCTCGATGAGGTTGGCGCGGCACCAGCCGCGGGCGAAGTCGTTGTCGACCCAGCGCTCGTCGGCGAGGTCGGCCAGGTCCACCTCCTCCCGGTCGGCGAAGCGGTGCCCGGCGGGCAGTACGGCGACATAGGGGTCGTCGAAGAGATGGTGCGCGGTGAACCCCGAACCGGGGTCGAAGCCGGTGGCCCCCACCACCACCTGCAAGTCGGCGCGTTCCTCCCGGCTGTCCGGGATGTGTTCTACTGAATTCTTGTGAAGAATTAGTCGCTGGTACTGAACAGTCAGGCGGATGAGAATCACCGCATGGCCAGTCCGGAGATCACTGCACCGACCGGGTCCGCCCCTTCCACCCGGGCCGGCACCGGCAACACCCACACCCCCGCACCGGTACCCGCGCCGCCCGCGGGGCGGCCCCGATCCTGGCCGATCGTCGCCGCCGCCGGGACAACGGTGCTCCTGTGGGCGTCAGCGTTCGTCGGTATCAGATTCGCCGGGCACGACTACTCCCCCGGCGCCATGGCGCTGGGCCGCATGGCGACGGCGTCCATCGCGCTGAGCGCGTTCGTGGCCCTGACCACCGGCGCCCGACGCCGCCGGCCGGGACACGCCGCGCCGGAGGCGGACGGCCCGGCACCCCGCCGCTCCGGCCGCCCGTGCGGCCGAACCCTGGGGCTCATCGCTCTCTGGGGCGTGGCCTGGTTCGGCGGGTACAACGTAACGCTCAACGCCGCCGAGCGGCTGGTCGATGCCGGGACGGCGGCACTGCTGGTGTCGGTCGCGCCCATCCTGGTCGCGGTGGCCGCGGTCCTCGTCCTGGGCGAGCGGCTCACCGGCCGACTCGGCGTCGGGGTGACGGTCGCCTTCGCGGGCGTGGCCCTCATCGCCGCCAGCGGCTTCACCGGGCACGCCGACAAGGTCGGCGTCGCGCTGGCGGTGCTCTCCGCCGTGCTGTACGCCTTCGGCGTCCTCCTCCAGAAACGCCTGCTGGCACGCGTGGACGCGGTGACGATGACCTGGCTCGGCGCGCTGGCCGGCACCGTGGCCCTGCTGCCGTTCGCTCCCACGCTCCTCGCGGAACTCGCCACCGCCCCGTCATCGGCCACCCTCGGCATGCTGTACCTGGGCGTGTTCCCGACCGCGATCGGCTTCCTCACCTGGGGCTACGTTCTGTCCCACTGGACTGCGGGTCGCACCACCGCCGCGACCTACCTGGTCCCACCGGTGACCGTCCTGCTGTCCTGGACGTTGCTGGGCGAGGTACCGGCGCCGCTCGCCCTGCTGGGTGGCGCGCTCTGCCTCACCGGCGTGGTCCTTGCGACGCGCCGCTGACAACCGGCACCCGCCCCGTCCCGGCATTCCGACCCGGTCACCAACGGTCATCCGTTCGTCTCGCCCTGCGGCACCCACCCACGGCCGGCCCTCTCGTTAGCCCAAACGGTCCGCGAATCAGCAGGTCGGGTCACTATCGTGAGTCGGGTCGGCTGGTGCCGGGAGGCGGGACGTTGGCGCACGAGGTGGTTGAGCTACGGGTGCACGGTGTCTCGGGGACCTCCGCCGAGGCGCTGCTGGATCATCCGATCGTGGCCCGGGTGGCCGGTGACGACAACGCCGGTTTCTACCGGCCCCGGCCGGGGTTCGGGATCAATGACCGGCCGGGCGGGTTGAAGGTGGAGGCGTAC
>NZ_JBFBAO010000509.1:0-3914 GCF_040682255.1 Micromonospora sp. NPDC051296
CTACCTCCTCGTATTGCCAAGTCCGTTCGAACGATGCACCCACCATGCGCAATCGTGAATGGAGGAACGTTGAAAGAACCTTGAATCGGCAGCCCCACCCGCAGCGAAGGACGGTCGGGGCGACGTTGGCGATCCGCTTGCTCGGCAGCATCGAGGCACTCAGTGACGCGACACCGCTCGACGTGGGGCCTGTGCGCCAGCGCGATGTGGGCCTGGCCCGGCTCAATGCACACCGGGCAACAGCAACATGGCCGAGTGGCGTACCCTCCTGGAGCCGTCGTACGGGAGGCACCATGAGCAGCGCGACTGATCGCCACGCTGCTGGTGCGGTTGTCGCCTGGGTGGTGTTCGTCGCGCAGGCGCCCGTCATCTACGTCGGACTGCTCGTGTACGCGTGGAACACCACTGGGGATCCAGGTGGCCCGCTCGCCGGGCCGGCGCTGTGCTGCTCGCTGGCGTGTTTGGGCGCTGCCCTGGTGCCGCTGCTGTTCGTGCCGGCGGGCTGGGTCGGCGAGATTGCCGCGAAAAGCGGACGGCTTTACATGAAGTTGCTGGTCGCGTTCGCCGTCGCCGCAGTGCTGGCAACGTTCTACGTGGCCGGCGTCGCAGTACTCATCGACGGACCGGCGGCCGGCACCCTGTTGGCGTGCCTGGCCGGCGCGGGCGCTGTGCTTGGCCCTACTGCGGCCTACGTCGGCATCGTCCACCGCAGGCTGAAGACGAGTTCGAACTAGCGGCGTTTCCGGCTGTCGCCGTGCCATCCCCGTGCCAGTAGCCCGCTCCGTGGCCGGCTCGCGCTAGCGGGCACGAACGGTTACGCGCGGCCACTGAGATCCCCGTTGGTGTATTCGGTCACGATGATGTTGCCGCGACCGCCCAGAAGCCCCGCCATGCAACCCGGACGGGGCCGATTCCGTATGAGGGGTGTCCAGATGCCCTTTGTCGAGAGAGAAGGCGGGCGCCAGTGACATGGACATCCGAACGAGATCGCAGGTTCACCGAGTTCGTGCTGGCCCAGCGTGCCGCACTCGTGCGTGTGGCGACTTTGCTGCTGTCAGGGGATTCGGCCAAGGCTGAGGACGCGGTGCAGACAGGGCTGGTTCGTCTGTACCTCGCTTGGCCGCGGGTTCGCCCCGAAACGCTGGAGGCGTACGCACGCCGCTGCGTCGTGAACGCGGCGATGGATGACCGCCGGAGTCTGTTTCGTCGCCGCGAGCGGGTCCAGGCGCAGCTGCCGGATGTCGCCGCCGCCGAGGCAGGGTACGGGGACGAGACCGCGATCGTGGCATTGCTGGCCACCTTGCCGGCCCGCATGCGGGCGGCGGTTGTGCTGCGTTACGTCGAGGGATTCAGCGTCGCCGAGTCCGCGGCCGCGATGGGGTGCAGCGAGGGCACTGTGAAGAGTCAGAGCGCTCGTGGCTTGGAGCATCTGCGTGCGGTCTTTCCAGAACACTCGCACAGCTTCGTTTGATCGACAGCTGTTGTTACCGATCGGAGGGGTATTGATATGAATGACGTTGTTGATGTTTTGAGGGCGCTGCCGTCCGTGGTCACACCCGCCCCGGCAGGGGCGGAGGTTGTCGCCGCTGATGTGGCCCGCGGGCACCGTGCCTTGATCCGTCGACGGCGCAACCAGATCGCTGGTTCGAGCCTCGTTGTCGCTGCGGTGGCCGCCGTGACGGTGAGCATCGCTCAACTCGGGCCCGCTGATTCCCGGCCCGCGGGCGGGTCCGGTGCGACGACCCAGCAGGCGCTCCGGGTTCAGCTCGTTGCCTTCACCGGCACCCAGCCGGCCGGTTTCACAGTGAGCACCGTACCGGCTGGCTGGCAGGTGGTCTCGTCGAACAGGACCGCATTTGTGGTCGCGCCGCCCGGCGCGGATTCCTCTCCGGCGGGTTCCGTAACCCTCGATCCCCAGGGTCCTGGCGACGACGGATCGGTCGTCAGCTACGACGGTCGCATCGCGGTCATGCTCCAGGGAGCGTCTCGGCTGCCCAGCGACACGCCCGTCACGACGGTCTCTGTCAACGGTAGGGATGGCCTCCTGGGAACCGCCGAGGGCGGAAGCCTCTGGCTGATCTTCCCCGACGCCGCAGGCAACAAGGTCCTGGTGCAGGTCCCGACTTCCGTCGGCCTCACCATCGATCAGATCGTCAGTTTCGCGCAGGGCGTCACCGTTACCAGCGACGCGCACTCCACGAGCGGCTGACTCGCCGCCCCGACGCGCCGGGGCCGGGCGGGCTCTCCACAGCCGCTCGGCCCCGGCGTCTATGGTGCCGGCCATCACTCCGGTTGATTCCCGGTGGCATCGCCGATGACATACGGTGTTTCGAAGCCCTCGTACATCAGGTGGGCGATGAGCCCTTCCACGGCATGGGTCAAGTTGTGGCAGTGGTCAACCCATATGCCAGGATTGTTCGCGACGAACGCGATCTCGTAGGACTCGCCATCATTCACGTTGAGCGAGTCGACCCACGTCGGGCTGCCTGTCGCGGCGGCGCCATTGCGACTCAGCACCACGGCGTGGTGGCCGTGCAGGTGCATCGGATGGACCTCGCCGCTGCCGTTGCTGATCGTCATCCGGACGACATCACCCTCGCCGACCATGAACATCGGTACGTCGGGGTAGAGGTGACCGTTGATCGTCCAGTAGTAGCCTGGTCGGCCGTCGAGGAAGCCGAGGCGCCGTCCGATGTCGTATCTGAAACTCCGATCCGGCTTGCCGGGATCGAAGCCGAGCGGCGCCCGCGTGCCGTAGCGGAGCAGGTCCAGCGTCGCAGTGGGTCGAGGCGTGGTGGGGGCGTCGAAGGAGTTCGAGCCGAGTACCACCGAGGGTGCTCCGCCGACCTGGACGCGGACCGCCGTACCGTCGATCGGCATCGCCACCTCAAGGTCGGCCCGGCCGCCGGCGGTGACGAGGACCGCTTCGCCCTCGAAGGGAGTTGGTCCGTTCAGCTCGGTGCCGTCCGCTGCGACGAGGCGGGCTGCCGGGCATGACCCATCGCCGTCTCTGTGGCTCGGATCGGTAGCCTGCTGTCTTGTAGCCGACGGCCGCTGCGGCCATTACCTGCCGCGACGGTTTCGGCGAGGATGGACAGTGCCGTTTCGGCGAGCGATGCACCGCCAAGGTCGAGTCCCGCAGGCCCGACGAGTCGGTCAAGACCTGGCTGGCCCAACAGCCGTCGCATCCGTTGGGCGTGGGTGGCTCGGCTGCCCAGGGCAGCCACATGTCCCGCGCCTCCCGCCAGTGCCGCGAGAATGGCGCGGTCGTCTATCCGTGGATCGTGGCTGAGTGCCACGACAGCGTCTTGAGGTCCGAGTGGGTGCTCTGCCAGCCAGCTGTCTGGCCAGGCCCGTTCCACCTGAGCTGTTGTCGGCATCGCACCCGCTGCGACATGGTCCGGCCGAGGGTCCACCACGATTACCGTGCAGTCCAACCAGTACGCCATGCCTGCCAAGACGGCGGATAGGTCTGTGGCCCCGACGAGGAGAAGCCGCCGACGCGATGGCAACCGGTCGACGATGACGTCGTCAGCGACGACCTCCATGCTCATCGGTGTCACGGACCAGCGGTACGGCGGTCGTAGCCCGACGTAGACGGTTACCGGCCGGTCGTCCGCCAGGGCCTCGGTGATCGCGTCGTGCACCGGGGCGGGTGGAGCGGGTGCGATGAGCACCTCCAGCGTCGCGGTGCAGGCGGGCCTCTCCTCCCAGGGCAGTAGCTGCTCGGCTGGCGACACCGGCAGGATGTGTGGTGCCGCACCGTGCAGCACCGACCGCGCCGCCTCGACCACTATCGACTCCACGCAGCCGCCGGACACGGAGCCTCGCCAGGTGCCGTCCGCTGCGATCGCCATTGTTGAACCCATTGGCCTGGATCCGGGACCGTCGCGGGCCACCAAGCGGGCCAGTAC
>NZ_JBFBAO010000510.1:0-3912 GCF_040682255.1 Micromonospora sp. NPDC051296
GTGACCGGCACGTTCGCCGGCTCCTGGCCGGCCTTCCTGCTCGGCGCGGCCGTCGGCCTGTGGATCGGTGGCTTCGACCTGATCTACGCCTGCCAGGACGCCGAGGTGGACCGGCAGATCGGCGTGCACAGCGTGCCGGCCCGGTTCGGCCTGCGGTTCGCGCTGTACGCCTCCACCGTCGCGCACGTGGTGACCTTCGGGCTGTTCCTGTGGTTCGGCGTGCTGGTCGGCTTCGGCTGGCTCTGGTGGATCGGCCTGGCGCTGACCGCGGTCGCCTTCGGCTACCAGCACCTGGTGGTGACGCCGACCGACCTGAGCCGGGTCAACCGGGCGTTCTTCACGGCCAACGGCTTCGTCGGCATCGCGCTGTTCGCCTTCGCCCTGCTCGACCTGGTGTTCCGGCTCGGCCTGCGCCCCTGAGGGCGGGGGTCAGGAAGCGACCCGCCTACCTCGTGGCGTAGCGGGCGCTCTCCAGGGTCCAGTCGATGGTGCCGCGCACGGCGCGGGCCACCCCGTCGAGATGGGCGGTGACGGCACCGTCCAGCGCCGGGCCGAACGACGGCACCGTGGCGCGCAGGGAGGCGAACTCGCGCATCGACTCGTGCCAGCGCTGGGCCACCAGCTCGACCGCGGTGTCCACCGGCACGCGGCGCTCGGCGGCCTCCGCCAGCACCAGGTTGTGCCCGCCGGAGGTGGCCGCGTCCCGTTCCAGTGAGGCGATGTCGTTGTACCAGGAGAGCAGGTCGTTGCCGTGGTCACGGAGCCGGCGCAGCAGCGGGTGGTGGTAGACCGGGTCGGGTAGCGGCCGGCCGGTGACGAACTCCACCAGCGGGTACGACACGTACGCCGCCGAGGTGGCTCGGCGCAGCTCGACGTACTCGGCGACGCCGGGCCGGTGACCGGTGGCCTTGTTGGCCGCCTCCTGCCAGGTGCCGTCGAGGTGTTGGGCGACCGCGTCGGCAAAGCGCAGCCGCCAGCGTGCGGTCATCCGGTGGCGCGGCTCGCGCCATGCGCTCACCAGCAGCCGGCGCAGCGGACCGTCCAGCCCGGCGTGCCGCAGCCGGGCACCACCGTGCAGCAGCGCCACCGCGCCGTTCCGCAGCCCGCGGATCTCGTCCAGGCCGAGCCGGCCCGGCTTGTCGCAGGCATCGTCGACCAGGAAGAACCAGGTGAACAAGGCGGTCAGCGTACGCAGGTCGGGCTCGCTGGCGTCGGGGTAGAGCCGCCCCGCGTAGCGGGCGAAGCCGGACCGGGCCAGCCGTTCGCGGGTCGGTGCGTCCATCGGCAGCCCGGTCTGCGGCAGCCAGGTGACCAGCCACCCCTGCACGTCGTCGGCGTACGGCGAAAGCCGGGGCGGAATCGGGCAGGCGGCGCGCAGCGACGGCAGGATGTCGGAGGCGGCGCGCGGCGACGGCCGGAAATCTTCGGTCATCCCGGATCCTTCCCGCGCGTCTCGCTCCGGCGCGAATCGCCTCCGGCAGCATGCCAGGTCGCTGTGGCCCCCGCATTCCGGCCGGACATCGGCGGCGTAACGGCTCAGCTGCCGAGGATCAGGGACGGGTCGGACAGTTACCTCCGGGGGTGGCCGCCCGGCGTCGGCGACGACCAGGCAGGCTGGAGACATGCGCGAACCATGGGTGGTCGGGGTGTCCGGGGCGTCCGGCACGCCGTACGCGGCTGCGGTCGTCGGCGGGCTGCTCGACGCCGGGGAGCCGGTGGACCTGATCGTCTCCCGGGCCGCCCGGCTGACCATCCTCGACGAGACCGGACGGCCGTTCCGCGACGCGCACTGGGCCGATGACCTGGCCGCCTGGCTCGGCCGGGACCTCGACGGCGCGGACGTCCGGCACTGGACCGCCGGTGACCTGGCGGCCGGGCCGAGCAGCGGCTCGTATCCGGCCCGCGGCATGGCGGTGGTACCCGCCAGCACGGCGGCCTGCGCCGGAATCGCGATCGGCCTGTCGAAGGACCTGTTGCAGCGGGCTGCCGAGGTCAACCTCAAGGAGCGCCGGCGGCTGGTCGTGGTGCCCCGCGAGACGCCGGTGACCCGTAGCCACCTGGAGCATCTGATCGCGTTGCACGACGCCGGCGCGGTGGTGCTACCGGCCAGTCCCGGCTTCTACGGCGCGGGCGCCGCCGCTTCTGCGGCGCAGCTCGTGGACTTCGTGGCAGGCAAGGTGCTCGATGCCCTCGGTGTGCCACACACCCTGTTCCGTCGCTGGGCCGGAAAGTTGAACGCGGACCGGACCTGACGACCGGTCCGCGTCCCGATCCGCACCCTTTCAGTACATGCCGGCGTTGGCCGGGCCGGGGCCGGTCGAGGCGGCCGGCCCGGTATTGCGTGGCCTGCCCATCTCGTCCGCCTCCTCCAGCATGCCCTCCCCCTCAAGCAGAGCTCGCACCTCGGATTCCCGAAACCGGCGATGCCCTCCTGGAGTCCGGATGCTGCCGATCCGGCCCGCCGCCGCCCATCTGGTCACAGTCTTCGGGTCAACCCGAAACAGCGCGGCGACTTCACCCGGTGTCAGCAGGCGATCTCCAGTGTCCACAGCCCCCTCCTCGCGTCGACGAAGCCCCCGGCTGAACACACTGCCCCCGGCCGGTGCGAGCCCAGAGCCGTCATGAGGGACGTATGGCAATTACAGCACCAGCGACCTGGCCTGTCCGCCAAACGCGAAAAACGCACTGAGTGGGAAGTTAGTAAATGATACCGGCGCTGCGGCCTCCGAACCCTGGGTATGCGAACTGTAACCCTCAGCAACATTCAACGGATGTCGGCGTCCGGGTGTTACGCGGCAGCGACTAGGGTCTACAGTCCGTGGACGCCATCGACCTCAGCCTCGTGGACCTTCTCCGTGGCAACGCCCGCCTGTCGTACGCCGAGCTGGCCCGGCAGGTCGGCCTCTCCGCGCCGGCAGTGCACGAACGGGTCGGCAAGCTGGAGTCCGGCGGGGTCATCCGGGCGTACCGCGCAGAGGTCGAGCCGGACACCATCGGGCTGGGCGTGACCGCGCTGATCGGCATCGTGGAGGACTCCGGCGCGGACACCGACGACGTGCTGGAGGCGTTTCGCGCCATCCCGGAGATCGAGTCCTGCTACTTCATGGCCGGGGTCGAGTCCTTTCTGCTCAAGGCCCGGGTGGGCACCATCGCCGAGTTGGAGCAGCTGATCGTACGGCTCAACCGGACGCCCGGGGTCAACTCGACCCGTACCAGCATCGCCCTGTCGACCAAGTGGGAGAACCGGCCACAGCCGGTGGCCCCGCCGGCCTCCTGAGCCGGCTTGCTACGTTCGGAACGTGACTCATCTGGACCGGTGTGACGAGACCAGCCGGCGGTGGGTGACCGAGGCGATCGCGGCCGTCGAGGCGGACGCGAACCGCTCCGCCGACACCCACCTGCTGCCATTCCCGCTGCCCAGAGCGTGGGGGATCGACCTCTACCTCAAGGACGAGTCGGTCCATCCCACCGGGTCGCTCAAGCACCGGCTGGCCCGCTCGCTGTTCCTGTACGGGCTCTGCAACGGCTGGATCGGCCCGGACACCACCATCGTGGAGGCGTCGTCGGGCTCCACGGCGGTCTCCGAGGCATACTTCGCCCGGATGCTGGGGCTGCCCTTCATCGCGGTGATGCCCGCCTCCACCTCCCCCGAGAAGATCGCCCAGATCGAGTTCCAGGGTGGCCGGTGCCACCTGGTCGCGGACCCGGCGAAGGTGGTCATCGAGGCGCGCTGGCTCGCCGAGGACTCCGGCGGGCACTTCATGGACCAGTTCACCTACGCCGAGCGGGCCACCGACTGGCGGGGCAACAACAACATCGCCGAGTCCATCTACGCGCAGCTCGCCCTGGAGCGCCATCCCGTACCGGCCTGGGTCGTGGTCAGCGCGGGCACCGGCGGCACCAGCGCCACCA
>NZ_JBFBAO010000511.1:0-3912 GCF_040682255.1 Micromonospora sp. NPDC051296
GCCCGACGCAGGGTCTCCGGCGCGGGCGCCGCACCGCTGGGCTCCGGGCCGAGGCCGACTGCGGCGATCACCGGGGCGGTGACGGTGCCGAGGGTCGCCAACTTGATCACCTCGCCCGGGCCGCCGGTCGCGCCGAGCAGCGCCAGCGTCTCGGTCAGCTTGCCGTCGAAGGCTGCGGCGATGCTCTCCGCGCCGCTGGCGAGCAGCAGGGTGCCGGCGAAGCCGCTGGTGGCGGCCGGCTCGCCGGTCGTACTGTGCACGCCGATCACGATCGCGTCGACGGCGAGTTCGGCGGGGTCGGTGTCGACCAGGCTCAGGGTGGTGCTGGGCGATGTCACGGAAGCTGCTCCCGGGCGGGCCGGGCCGGTCGCGTGGTGGCGTACCGGCGGTGGAGTTTGCCGGCGGGTGATTTACCCGCCGGACGTCAATGCTGTCCCGTCGGTTCATCCGGCGGGCCCCGCCGATGCTAACCAGACCGGTGCGTCCCGGTAAGTTCCCACCCATGACCGACGTGACCACCGACGCTGCCGAGACCCGGCTGCGTCGTTCTCCGCTGGGTGAGCGGCACACCGCGCTCGGCGCCAAGTTCGCCCCGTTCGGCGGCTGGGAGATGCCGCTGGAGTACGCCGGCGGCGGGGTGCTCCGGGAGCACGCCGCGGTGCGGACCGAGGTCGGCGTGTTCGACGTCTCGCACCTCGGCAAGGTGCGGGTGACCGGCCCGGGGGCGGCGGCCTTCGTCAACGCCTGCCTCAGCAACGACCTGGGCCGGATCGGTCCGGGCCGGGCGCAGTACACCCTCTGTTGCGACGAGGCCACCGGCGGCGTGGTGGACGACATCATCGCCTACCTGTACGCCGACGACCACGTCTTCCTCATCCCGAACGCGGCGAACACCGCCGAGGTGGTGCGCCGGCTGCGCGCCGCCGCGCCGCCGCAGGTCACGGTCACCGACGAGCACGAGGCGCACGCCGTACTGGCGGTGCAGGGGCCGCGCTCGGCGGAGCTGTTGGGTGCGCTGGGGCTGCCCACCGAGCACGGGTACATGAGCTTCTCGCCGGCCACCCTCGACGGCGTCGAGCTGACCGTCTGCCGCACCGGCTACACCGGCGAGCTGGGCTACGAGCTGGTGGTCCCGGCCGGCGACGCGGTCGCGGTCTGGGACGCGTTGTTCGCCGCCGAACCGGCGCCGCGGGCCTGCGGGCTGGCCGCCCGGGACACGCTGCGCACCGAGATGGGGTACCCGCTGCACGGGCAGGACCTGTCGCTGGAGATCACCCCGGTGCAGGCCCGCTCGGGCTGGGCGGTGGGCTGGGACAAGCCGGCCTTCTGGGGCCGCGACGCGCTGCTCGCGGAGAAGGCCGCCGGTCCGACGCGTACGCTGCGCGGCCTGGAGGCCGTCGACCGCGCCATCCCGCGCCCCGGCATGGCCGTGTACGAAGGCGACACCCAGGTCGGCACCATCACCAGCGGCACCTTCAGCCCGACGAAGAAGCAGGGCATCGCCCTGGCGCTGATCGACACCGCCTCCGCCCTCCCCGACGGCACCGACCTGCACGTGGACATCCGCAACCGCCGAGTCCCCGTACGCCTGACCCGTCCCCCCTTCGTCCACCCCTCCGTGAAGTAGCCCCCAACCCCCACCCAGACCGGGTTGGGTGGGGTTAGCGGGTGGGGGGTTCGCCGGCGTCCAGGACGGCTTGGGTCCAGCCGCCCTCGATGACGCCGGTGCCGTTCAGAACGGCCCAGTCGACCACGTCGGTGGTTTCCACCACGACCGGGGAGCCGATCCGCACGGTGGGGTCGGTGTTGGCGTCGCTGGCGCTGGCGCCGACGATCCGCTCCGCGGTGTCCCAGGAGGTCACCCCGGCCCAGACGTACTCCGGACCGTCGTCGCCGGGCAGCCCGTACTTGACCACCAGCTGGGTCTCCGCCGGCAGTTGCCCGGCGCGGAACCGGGCCCGGATGTCGCCCAGCCCGGCGCGGGCGGTGGCGATCGCCCGGCTCATCGCGTCACCCGGCCGGGCGTAGCGCACGTCGGGCTGGATGCCGGCGAACAGGGTGGCGCAGGCGGCGGCGAAGTAGCGCCCGGGCGGGCCGGGATGCCCGGCCGGCGGGCGCAGGCTGAGGAACGAGTCGGCGTCCGGGTCGGTGGCCGGGTCCAGCTCCAGCCGGAGCAGCACTGGCGCGGTCGCCCCGTGCTGCTCCGGGTTGCCGTACGCCACCGCGATGTCATGCCCGGTCACCGTAGCCAGCACCGGCAGCTGCACGAACGCCGGCACCTCCTCGCCGGCCAGCCCGTCGGTCCAGTCCCGCAGCAGCCGGCGGGCCGCGCCGGTCATCACCGCGCCCCAGGCCCGGGTGAGGTGGTCCGGCACACCCTGGGTCTGCAACTCCAGCAGGCCGAAGCGGCGCAGCCCCTTGGTGGTGAACCAGAGCCCGTCGGCGTCCGACGAGTACGGCACCAGCACCCAGTCGACCAGCCGGACCCGCCCCTCGGCGTCGGGCAGCGAGCGCAGCGCCGCGGCCGGGTCCAGGAACTGCAACCCGAAGACGTCCACCACGTCGCTGCCCACCGCCTCGGCGACCGCCGCGGCCACCGCCCGGGCCGCCCACTCGTGCGCCGGGGGCCAGCCCGGCCGGTACTCGGCCTGCACCACCACCAGGTGGCTCGCCGCGGCCAGCCGGTCCAACTGCGCCGGGGTGGCCCCGAACGCGGTGAGCAGGTCCGGCGGCAGCTCGGGGAACTCGCCGATCGGGCGGACGTCGACGCTCATCAATGGACTGTCCAGCATCTGCTTGGCCAGCCCGTGCACGGGTTCGGCCAGCCGGCCGGCCAACCCCCGCACCGCGGTCCGCGCGCTGACCGCGGGCAGTCCCCCCGTCGGCACCAGGTACGTCGCGTTGAGCGACTCCGGGACCGGAACGGGCAGGAAGTCGTCGGTGATGAGCATCTCGTCCCCCGGGTGGCCGCGCCGGTGCTGTCGTGGGAGAACGCTACCCGTCGCCGGGTGCCCGGCTCAGCCGGACAGCACCAGTCCCAGGTACACGAGCGTGGTGACCACCTCGACGGTGGCGCCGAGCACGTCACCGGTGATCCCACCCAGCCGGCGTACCACGTGTCGGAGCAGCCCGGCCGCGACGGCGAGCGCGGCGAGCACGGCCAGCGGCCCCTGCCAGGGGCGGCCCGGCACCGCCGCGACCGCCAGCAGCGCGACGGCGACCGTCCCGGCGGCCAGGGCGGCCGGCCCGACGGTGCCGGCCACCAGTGCGCCGAGCCCCTCCGGGCGGGCCGCCGGAACACCCCGCCGGCAGGCCAGGGTCACCCCGAGCCGGCCGGCCGCGGCGGCCGTCACGACCGCGGCGAACGCCGCCGGCCCGGATCGGGCGGCCAGCTCCGCCAGCGCCGCGGCCTGCACCAGCAGGACGAGCACCAGCGCGACCACGCCGAACGGCCCCACGTCCGGCTTCTTCATGATCTCCAACGCGGCCGGCCCCCGCCGGTACGACCCGAGCGCGTCCACGGTGTCGGCCAGCCCGTCGAGGTGCAGTCCCCGGGTGAGCAGGGCGCCCGCGGCGACGGTCACCCCGGCGGCGACCAGCGGCGCGGTGACCGCGGCGAGCAGCAGCAGCACCCCGGCGAGCGGCAGGCCGAGCAGCGCGCCGACCGCCGGGGCGAGGACCATCGCCGTACCGGCCGTGGCCCGGTCGACCCGGCCGGCCCGGACCGGTGCGATGGTGAGGGTGGTCAGCGCCAGTCGCGCCCCGTCGCCGAGCCGGGGCTCAGCCGGCACGCGAGCCCTGGTCCGCCGGCTCCGCCGGTTCGGTACTGGTCGGCCCCGGCCCGTCGGGCTCGGGTTCGCGGAAGTCGGGCTCGGCCTCCTCGACCGGCTCCGGCTCGGGCGTTTCGTCCAC
>NZ_JBFBAO010000512.1:0-3909 GCF_040682255.1 Micromonospora sp. NPDC051296
GCCGACCAGGTCACCGGCGTCGCTGATCGCGATCAACGCCTCCCGGTGCAGGGCCGCCGCCTCGTCCGGCCGACCGGCCTCGCGCTCCATCACGCCGAGTTCGTTGAGCACCTCACCCTCGTCGTACCGGTTACTCACCCTGCGGTGAAGGGTCAACGCAATCCGCAGTAGCCGACGGGCGGGCACGGTATGACCCATCCGGTGCCGGATGATGCCGGCGTGCCCCACCGCGTTCGCCAGCTGCCGACGATCACCGATCTCACGAGCCATGAGCAGGTGCTGACGGCTGATCCGCAACGCCTCGTCGTAGCGACCCCAGGTGCACATCACGTAGGTCAGGTTGTTGAGCAGGGCGCTTCGTTCGGCCAGTTGGTCGCCCCCGCGTGCGGTCGTCGCCGCAGCGTAGAAGTACTCGATCCCGCGACGGGGGTCACCGTCGGCATAGCTGTTGATGCCGATGTTCCACAGCACGTTCCTCAGCAGGGTGGGCGGACCGCTTCGGCGAGACAGCTCGACGGCCCGCTGCAGCAGGGCGATGGCGTGCGCGAAGCGGGCCCGCCGGAAGTAGGCCGACGCCAGGTAGTTCAGCATCACGGCCTGTGCGGACTCGTCGCCGATCGCCTCGGCCGCCCGCAGTCCCACCGAGTGCGTCTCTACCAGCTCGTCGAGGTGCCCGCCGTTGTAGAGCAGCCGCCAGCTGGCCCGGGCGAGTTGCCAGGCGCGCAGCGGGAAGTCCTTCTCCGCCAGCGCGGGCAGCGCCACCAGCGCGGAGTGGTTCTCATCGAACCAGGCCAGCCCCCGGTTGGCGCAGATCGTCACCAGGTCGGGCCGGGGCGGGCCGGGCAGGCTGAGGGTCCGGCGACTGCCGGGCGATTCCGTCTCGCGGCTGAGCGCCGCCGCCACGTGCAGGTGGTGGTCCAGCAGGCGCTCGAGCGCGTCGCGCCGCTCCGTCGTGTTGGCCGGTTCGTCCAGCAGGGTGCGTGCGTACTCACGGACCAGGTCGTGCAGGCGGTACCGGCCCGACTCCGGCTCGTCCACCAGGTGGGCGTCCACCAGCTCGTCCAGCAGATCCTGTACCTCGGACAGCGGCAGGTCGGCCACCGCAGCAGCGGTGGTGTTGTCGAGACGTACGCCCGGATACAGCCCGAGCAGCCGGAACGTTCGCTGTGCCGGTGGCGACACCTGGGCGTACGACAGGGCGAACGCGTCCGCGACGGAGCGCTGCCCGGCGGCCAGCTCGGCCAGTGCGTCGCGGGAACCGCCGAGCCGGTCGGCCAGGTCGGCGATCCGCCACCGGGGGCGGTGGACCAACCGGGCACCGGCCAGGCGGATCGCGAGCGGAAGGTAACCGCAGCGGCGTACCACCTCGGCTGCCGCGACCGGCTCCGCGGCCACCCGATCCTCGCCGGCCACCCGACCGAGCAACTCGATCGCCTCGTCGGTGTCGAGGACGGGCAGCGACGAGGGCCGTCCCTCGTCGAGACCGACCAGCCGGCGGCGGCTGGTGATCAGAGTCAGGCAGCCGGCGCCGCTGGGCAGCAGGGGCGCTACCTGCGCGGTGGCGGCGGCGTTGTCCAACAGCACCAGGACCCGCCGGTCAGCCAGCTCGGTGCGCCAGATGGCCAGTCGGTCGTCCATGTCGACCGGAATGCGTTCGGCCGGGACTCCGAGTTGCCGCAGCAGGGCGGCCAGCGCGGCGGCCGGGCTCAGCGGCGCCCGCTCGCTGTGCCCGTGCAGGTCGATGAAGAGTTGGGCGTCCGGGTAGCGCTCGGCCAGCCGGGTGGCCACGTGCACGGCCAGGGTGGTCTTTCCACTGCCCGCCATCCCGTCGATCAGCTGGATCCGGGTCTCCCCCTCCTCGATCTCCTTGACCAGCCGGGCGACGGTTTCCGATCGTCCGGTGAAGTCGCTGATCGCCCGGGGCAGGCCGCGAACCGGGGTGGCGGCGCGACGCTCCGATCCGGCGACGGCGAGATCCCCGGCGAGCACCCGCTGGTGCAGTTCCTGCAACGCCGCGCCCGGCTCGATACCGAGTTCCTCGGCGTACAGGCGCCGGCCTTCCCGGTACAGGCCGAGCGCGTCGGCCTGCCGGCCGACGGCGGAGAGCGCCAGCATGAGCTGCCCGCGCAACCGCTCCCGCAACGGATGCCGCTCCAGGTGCTCGGCCAGCTCGTCGAGTAGGCCCGCCGCGTGGCCGAGGCGCAACTCGATCTCCACGCACTCCTCCAGCGCGGCGAGGCGCTGCTCGTCGAGCGCCTGCGCCCGCCGCCGTACGGTGCGGTTCGGGATGCCGCTCAGCGCCGGGCCGCGCCACAGCCCCAGCGCGGCGCGGAACTCCCGGCGCGCGTCGGTCAGCCGCCCGGAGGCGAGCGTGGCCCGGGCGACGTCGACGCCGTGGGTGAAGACCTCGGTGTCCAGCTCGCCCGGCCCGGTGCGAACCGCGTACCCGACGGGATCGGTGACGATGGTCTCCGGTGGCAGACCGAGCCCGGCGAACCGCTGTCGCAAGCGCGACACGCAGGTCTGCAACTGGGCCCGGGCGGTGGCCGGCGGGTGCTCCTCCCAGATCGCGTCGACCAGTTCCTCCACCGGCACGATGCGGTTCGCCCGGAGCAGCAGGACGGCGAGTACGACCCGATCCCGACCTGCGGTGACGGTGGCTTCGCCGCCGCCGACCCGCAGTGGTCCCAGGATCTGAAACCGCATCCGCTCCCCCGCCCCCAATGGTGGCAACTTTCAGCAGCGTAGCCCGACGGTCACAGCTGTCCCACCAGCCTGATAGCGATCTGAGAGTGGATCGACAGCGGTAGGCCGGAGACTCGTCTCGGTTGCCTTGCTGCAATCGACGGGGGCGGTGCGCCCGCCGCCAAGGGCGGGCGCACCGATGTCGGACGGTCGAGCTGCCGAGCGCCTCGCGGGTTCAGCCGCGGCCGATGGTGAGGACCGGCTTGGTCACCTCGGCGAAGAAGTCGTTGCCCTTGTCGTCGACGACGATGAAGGCCGGAAAGTCCTCCACCTCGATCTTCCAGACCGCCTCCATGCCCAGCTCGGCGTATTCGAGGACCTCGACGTGCTTGATGCAGTCCTGGGCGAGCCGGGCGGCCGGGCCACCGATCGAGCCAAGGTAGAAGCCGCCGTGCTGGTCGCAGGAGCGGGTCACCTGGGCGGAGCGGTTGCCCTTGGCGAGCATCACCATCGACCCGCCTGCGGCCTGGAACTTCTCCACGTACGCGTCCATCCGCCCCGCCGTGGTCGGGCCGAACGAGCCGGAGGCGTAGCCCTCCGGGGTCTTCGCCGGGCCGGCGTAGTAGACGGCGTGGTCGCGTAGGTACTGCGGCATCGCTTCGCCCGCGTCCAGCCGCTCAGCGATCTTGGCGTGGGCGATGTCCCGGGCCACCACCAGCGGGCCGGTCAGGGACAGCCGGGTCTTCACCGGGTACTTGGACAGCTCGGCGCGGATCTCGTCCATCGGCCGGTTGAGGTCGACGCGGACCACCTCGGTGGTGTCCAGCTGCGCCTCGGTGACCTCGGGCAGGTAGCGGGCCGGGTCGGTTTCGAGCCGCTCCAGCCACACGCCCGACGGGGTGATCTTGGCAACCGCCTGGCGGTCCGCCGAACAGGACACGGCGATCGCCACCGGGCACGACGCGCCGTGCCGGGGCAGCCGCACCACCCGTACGTCGTGGCAGAAGTAGCGCCCGCCGAACTGCGCGCCGATGCCGAAGTTGCGGGTCAGCTCCAGCACCTCGGCCTCCAGCTCCAGGTCACGGAAGCCGTGCGCGGTCATCGAGCCGGAGGTGGGCAGCGCGTCGAGGTACTTGGCGCTGGCGTACTTGGCGGTCTTGAGGGCGTACTCGGCGCTGGTGCCGCCGATCACCACGGCCAGGTGGTACGGCGGGCAGGCCGCCG
>NZ_JBFBAO010000513.1:0-3898 GCF_040682255.1 Micromonospora sp. NPDC051296
GTGGAGCAAGGCACGCTGCCTCGCCGCGCTGGAGAACCGGCTGCCCGAGGCGTACACGGTCGACCTCGACGTTCCGGTCAACGTTACGGCCCGGGTCGCGCTGCCGGTCGAGGCCGGCAAGTCCTACCGGGCCGCCGGCCCGAGCAAGGCCACCTTCGTCGGGATCGAGAACGGCCGGGCGGTGTTCGAGGTGGGCTCCGGCCGGTCGAGCTTCCGCCCGGTCGCCGGCACCGCCGCGCAACCGCGCTGACCGCACGGGTCGGGTCCGGCGGACGGCGAGAGACAGCAACGACAGTAGAAGACGGGATCAGGTTGATGAGGGGAACAAGAGGGATCCGGACCGTGCTGGCGGCGGTAACCGCGC
Source organism: Micromonospora sp. NPDC051296 (assembly GCF_040682255.1). NCBI lineage: Bacteria > Bacillati > Actinomycetota > Actinomycetes > Micromonosporales > Micromonosporaceae > Micromonospora > Micromonospora sp. NPDC051296. The sequence continues at coordinate 365 of NZ_JBFBAO010000513.1, forward strand.
TGGTCGTCGGTTTCTCGTCGCCGGTGGTCGCGGCCGACCGGGCGGGCGCCGCGGAACCGTCGCCCGACCGGTTGACGGTCGAGGCGCTGACGACCGAGCGGGCCACCGACCCGATCGGGCTGGACGTGGCGCGGCCCCGGTTGGGCTGGACGATCCGGGCCGACGTACGCGCCGTGGTGCAGCAGGCGTACCAGATCCGGGTGGCCACCAGCCCCGACGGCCTCGCCGCCGCCGACGTCTGGGACAGCGGCCGGGTCACCTCGCGGGACAGTTCCTTCGTCGAGTACGACGGCCCGGCGCTGCACCCCCGTACCCGCTACCACTGGCAGGTGCGGGTCTGGGACACCGCGGGCCGGACGTCCGGGTGGAGCGCGCCCGCGTCCTGGGAGACCGGGGTCAACGGGCCGCAGGGATGGCAGGCCGACTGGATCGGACTGCCCTCGCCCACCGAGTCGTGGACCGACTACACCGTCCAGACGCGGATCCGCCTGGAACGGGACGCGGCCGGGATCTTCTTCCGCGCCCGCGGCGCGGGCAACGCCTACATGTGGCAGTTCTCCATCACCAACGGAGCCGCCAAGCTGCGCCCGCACGTGCGGGTCAACGGCACCTGGACGTTGCTCAAGGAGGTGCCGCTCGGCGCGGTCGTACCGGCCGACAAGCTGACCGCCCCGCACACCCTGCGCATCACCGCGGCCGGTGACGCGGTCACCACCTGGGTCGACGGCACCCAGGTCGACGTCACCCGCCACGGCACCCACCGGGCCGGCGGGATCGGCCTGCGCACCAGCGGAGTGGAGACCGGCGTCTTCAGCGACCTCACCGTCAGCAGCGGTGACCAGACGCTGTTCGCCGCCGCGCTCACCGACGGCGAGAACCCGTTCGGCGGCGGCACGGCGACCGCGGCCGGGCTGCGGGTCAGCGGCGACACCGAGGCGATGCTGACCGCACTGGACGCCAACCCGTTGCTGCGACGCGGGTTCCAGGTCGACGGGCAGATCGCCCGGGCCCGGGTGTACGCGTCGGCGCTCGGCGTCTACCAACTGTCCCTCAACGGGCAGCGGGTCGGCGACCACGAGCTGGCGCCCGGCTGGACCGACTACCACAAGCGGGTGCAGTACCAGACGTACGACGTGACCGGCCAGCTCCGGCAGGGTGACAACGCCTTCGGCGCGATGCTCGGCGACGGCTGGTACTCGGGCAGCATCGCCTGGTTCGGCACCGACATCTACGGCTCCCGCCCGCACCTGAGCGCCCAACTGGTGATCGACTACGCCAACGGCCGGACCGAGACCGTCCGCACCGACGGCTCCTGGCGAGCCACCCCGGGCCCGTTCCGGCAGACCGACCTGATCCACGGCGAGACCTACGACGCGCGCAAACTCCCGGCCGGCTGGGACCGGCCCGGGTTCGACGACTCCGGCTGGTCCACCGCCACCGTCGACGACACCGGCGCCACCCCCAAGCTGGTCGCCCAGGTCGACCCGCCCGTCCGGGTCACCCAGGAACTGCCCGCCAAGACGCTCACCCAGCCCACCCCGGGCACCTGGATCTTCGACCTCGGCCAGAACATGGTGGGCAAGGTCCGGCTCACCGTCGACGGCCCGGCCGGCACCACCGTACGCCTCCGGCACGCCGAGGTGCTCAACCCCGACGGCACCGCCTACACCGCCAACCTGCGCTCCGCGCAGGCCACCGACTACGTCACCCTGGCCGGCGGCGGCCGGGAGGTCTACGAGCCCACCTTCACCTTCCACGGCTTCCGGTACGTCGAGCTGACCAACTTCCCCGGCACGCCCGACCTCGGCACCGTGACCGGCCTGGTGATGCACACCGACGGCGAACTCACCAGCGAGTTCGAGACCTCCAACGCCATGGTCAACAAGCTGCACAGCAACATCACCTGGGGTCAGCGGGGCAACTTCCTGTCCATCCCCACGGACACTCCCGCCCGGGACGAGCGGCTCGGCTGGACCGGCGACATCAACGTCTTCGCCCCGACCGCGACGTTCAACATGGACAGCCTGACCTTCCTCACCAAGTGGTTGCAGGACCTGCGCGACGCGCAGTCGGCCAACGGCTCGTACCCCGACGTGGCACCCCGGGCCTGCTGCGGCGACGGGGCCACCGGCTGGGCAGAGGCCGGCATCACCGTCCCCTACACGCTCTGGCAGCGCTACGGCGACACTCGGATCATCCGGGAGCACTACGACTCGATGGCACGCTTCGCCTCCTGGTTGCAGAGCACGAGCTCGGGCAACCGGCGCACGAACGCCGGCCCGTACCTGGACTGGCTCAACCTCAACGACCCGACCCCCGGCCCCGTCATCGCCACCGCCTACTACGCGTACAGCATCCGGCTGCTCGGCGAGATGGCCGCCGCCATCGGCAAGGACGACGACGCCGCCCGCTACGCGGCGCTGTCGAAGGACATCGCCCGGGCGTTCGTCGACTCGTACGTCGCCGCCGACGGCACCGTCCAGGGCGACAGCCAGACCGGGTACGTGCTGGCCATCGGCATGAACCTGCTCCCCGACGAGCTGCGCGCCAAGGCCGCCGACAAGCTGGTCGCCAACGTCCGGCGACACGACTGGCACCTGTCCACCGGCTTCCTCGGCACCCCCGACCTGCTGCCGGCGCTCAGCGACACCGGGCACCTCGACGTGGCCTACCGGCTGCTGCTCAACGACACCTACCCGTCGTGGGGATACGAGATCGCCAAGGGCGCGACCACCATCTGGGAGCGGTGGGACTCGATCAAGCCGGACGGCAGCTTCGGCGACGTGGGAATGAACTCGTTCAACCACTACGCGTACGGTGCCGTGGGTGACTGGATGTACCGCACCATCGCCGGCATCCAACCCGACCCGGCGCACCCGGGCTACGGCCACCTCACCATCGCCCCCCAACCGGGCGGCGACCTGACCTCGGCCCGGGCCACGTACCAGTCGGTACGCGGCACCATCAGCACCGCCTGGCGCCTCGACGACCACGGCGACCTGCGGCTGGACCTGAGCCTGCCGGGCAACAGCACGGCCACCGTACGCATCCCGGCACCCAACCGGTACGCGGTCACCGAGGGTGGCCGACCCGCCGAGCAGGCCGACGGGGTGCGGTTCGTGAAGATGGACGGCGACGTGGCGGTCCTCGAGGTCGGCTCCGGCGCGTACTCCTTCGCGGTCGACCGGGTGCTCGGCGACCTGGGCGGGGCCCTCGCCGCGGTCGCGGCGACGACCACGCTGGTGGACGAGCTCGCCGCCGACCTGGACCGGTCGGTGGTCGCCCACCTGCGCGCCCAGCTCGGCAAGCTGGACCGGGAGACGGCCACCGCGCAGCGGACCTACGCCGGCGGCGACCGGCAGGCGACCGCCGCCGACGTACACCGGGCCCTGGCCACCGCGGCCGGTCTGGAGCGCTGGCTCAACACGCAGGTCAAGGTGGGCCGGGTGCCGGCCGGCATCGCCGGCCGCCTCGCCACGCCGCTCACCCAGGTCGACCAGCGACTGTCCGCCGCCTCGTCGGCCCTGATCGGCG
>NZ_JBFBAO010000514.1:0-1623 GCF_040682255.1 Micromonospora sp. NPDC051296
TTCTCCCGCAAGCCGATCTTCGGCTACAAGGGCCTGGTCGCCGCGACCATCGCCATCGCCGGCCTGTCGATGAGCGTCTGGGCGCACCACATGTTCGCCACCGGCCAGGTGCTGCTGCCGTTCTTCAGCTTCCTGAGCTACCTCATCGCCGTGCCGACCGGCATGAAGTTCTTCAACTGGATCGGCACCATGTGGCGCGGGCAGATCAGCTTCGAGACGCCGATGCTGTGGTCCGTCGGCTTCCTGGTCACCTTCCTCTTCGGTGGCCTGACCGGCGTGCTGCTGGCCGCCCCGCCGCTGGACTTCCACCTGCACGACTCGTACTTCGTGGTGGCGCACTTCCACTACGTGCTCTTCGGCACCATCGTCTTCGCGGTCTTCGCCGGCATCTACTTCTGGTTCCCGAAGATGTTCGGCCGGATGCTCGACGAGCGCCTCGGCAAGATTCACTTCTGGCTGACCATGATCGGCTTCCACACCACGTTCCTGGTGCAGCACTGGCTGGGCAGCGAGGGCATGCCCCGGCGGTACGCCGACTACCTGCCCGGCGACGGCTTCACCACGCTGAACATGATCTCCACGGTCGGCGCGTTCATCACCGGTATCTCCACGCTGCCGTTCATCTACAACTGCTGGAAGTCGTACAAGGCCGGCCCGGTGGTCGAGGTCGACGACCCGTGGGGCCACGGCAACTCGCTGGAGTGGGCGACCAGCTCGCCGCCGCCGCTGCGCAACTTCGACCGGATGCCGCGAATCCGCTCCGAGCGGCCAGCGTTCGACGCCAAGTTCCCCGAGCTGGCCGCCGGACAGTCGATCGCCGGCCCGCCCGAGGGCGGTGCCAAGCTGCTGACCAGCGAGGCCGACGGTGGTGCCAGCTACACCGAGGACGTCGCCAGCGACATCGACCGCCGCTGACAAAGTCCCATCCGGACGCACACGACGGGCGCCACCCCACCCGGGGCTGGCGCCCGTCCCCCATTTCGTCCGGCGGCCTGGCGTTCATCGCCTCCCCACCCTGTTGCCCTCGCATCCCGTCCGCCGCCCCACCGGTTGCCCGACCACCGCCGCCTCTCCATCTCGGTGGCCGTTCTCTATCTCGGTGGCCGGCCCCCGTCGCTTCTCCACCTCGGCGGCCGGCCCCCGTCGCTTCTCCACCTCGGCGGCCGGTATCCGTCGCTTCTTTATCTTGGTGGCCGGCACCCGTTGCCCTCTTCGCTTTCAGGCTGGCGTTCGGCGGCGATCCGGTGCTCACAGAGCGTCCATCGACGGGGAGGCGCCTTTGATCGATCATCAGCAGCTTTCGAGGAGAGTTGCCCGGCCGACTGTGGGTTGGCTGGCCTTCCGCAGCCGGCCGAGATTCGAGATCTTGGACAGTTCCCGTTCCGCGCGAACGACAACTGTCCAAGATCTCCTCAGTGCATCCTGATATTTGGGACGGGGCCGGGGCAGGGGAGCGGCAATCGCCGCCGTTCGGCGAGATCCGTGGACCTCGTCGCCGATCTCACAATCAAACGCGGGGCCGTGAGTGCGCGGGGCCGTGAGTGCGCGGGGCCGTGAGTGCGCGGGGCCGTGAGTGCGCGGGGCCGTGAGTGCGCGGGGCCGTGAGTGCGCGGGGCCGTGAGT
>NZ_JBFBAO010000514.1:1723-3896 GCF_040682255.1 Micromonospora sp. NPDC051296
GCGCTCGGGTGCGGCCTGCCGCATGATCAAGCGTTGGCTGCGGTCCGATCAGGGGCCGTGGCCGGAGCCAGAGCCGTGGTCGGCTCAGGGGCCGTGGCCGGAGCGGGCGCCGCGGTTGGGGCGGTGGCCGTGGTTGGGGCGATGGTGGGCGTTCGGTCGGCGCGGCGGTGGCGTAGCTCGATCGGCAGCACCGCGAGGGCCACCAGAGCGCCGATCGCGCCGGTGACCGCGAAGCCCCAGAGCGGCGCCGAGGCGTCGATGACCGCCCCGGCCAGTGGGGCGCCGACGGCGATGCCGACGGTGACCGCGGAGCCGTGCAGACCCATCGCCTCGCCGCGTACGCCGGCCGGGGCCAGCCGGCTGACCGTGTCGGAGGTGGCCGCGATGGTCGGCGCGCACAGCGCCCCGGCGGGGATCAGGGCCAAGCAGAGCAGCCACCAGTGACCGCCGCCCAGCCCGACCGGGATGGTGCACAGGCTCAACGCGCCCATCAGTGCGACCGGGGAGAAGGAGCGACGGACCGCGCCGTACGCGAAGCCGCCGACCAGCGAGGCCACCGCCCACACGGAGAGCACCGCGCCGGTGAAGCCGGCGTCGCCGTTTTCCCGCAGCACCGCGATCACCGCCACGTCGGTGCCGCCGAGCACCAGGGTGGCCGCGGTGCTCACCGCGAACACGGCGACCATCCGCGAGGTGAGCCACTGCCGGCGGGCGATTCTGGGCTGCGGCCCGGTCGCTGCCTCGCTGGCGCTGCGCACCGGCGGGTTGAGCAGCCACAGCACCACCCCGGCGGCGACGATGCCGGCCCCGACCAGGTAGAGCGTGAGGCGGGCGGAGATGGTGGTGACCCCGACCGTGGCCAGGGCGGGACCGATCATGAACGACAGCTCGACCGACATCGAGTCCAGCGCGTACGCCGGCCGGCGCTGCTCCGCCGGCACCAGCGCGGCGATGGACTGTCGGATCACCGAGAAGATCGGCAGCGCCAGCGAGCCGGCCAGGAACGCGGCCGGCAGCAGCACCGCGTACGACAGCATCGGCGCGGTGGACCAGAAGATCGCCTCGGCGACGGCGGTCAGGACCAGGACGGGCCGCAGGCCGCGGCGGTCCACCAGCCGGCCGAGCAGCGGCCCGCCGATCGCCGCGCCGACTGTGATCGCCGCACCGACCAGCCCCGCCGCCCCGTATCCGCGCCCGAGATCCTGGACGACGTAGAACGTCAGCGTGACACCGGTCGCGGTCAGCGGGATGCGCGCCAGCACAGCGACCAGCAGCAACGACCGCAAGCCGGGCAGGGCGAGTGCCTCCCGGTAAGGCTTCATGTTCACGTCGGTCCGTACCTCCGCCGGACATCCTCGACGGGAGGTGCGACACTCGCCAACGAATTACCGGATCATGCGGCCCTGATCACAGGGGCGCCGTGCATGGTGATCCCGGCTCCCTCGAACGCGCGCAGCGCGACGTCGGTGGTGTCCGGGGCGACGGCAGCGGTCAAATCCAGCAGTACGGTGGCGGCGAAGCCCTCCCGGGCGGCGTCCAGGGCGGTGGCCCGGACGCAGTGGTCGGTGGCGATGCCGACCACGTCGACCCGATCCACGCCCCGCTGGCGCAGCCAGTCGGCCAGGACCTCGCCGCCCTCGGCGTGCCCCTCGAACCCGGAGTACGCGGCGGCGTACTCGCCCTTGTGGAAGATCGCCTCGATCCGGCCGGTGGCCAGTTCCGGGTGGAACTCCGAGCCCGGGGTGCCGACCACGCAGTGCCGGGGCCAGGTGCTCACGAAGTCCGGCGGGTCGCCGAAGTGCAGGCCGGGGTCGACGTGGTAATCCTTCGTCGCCACCACGTGGTCCCAGCGGTCCGGCTCGGCGGCCAGCAGCCGGGAGATCCCGGCGGCGACGCCGGCTCCGCCCGTCACGGCCAGCGATCCGCCCTCGCAGAAGTCCTTCTGCACGTCCACGATGATCAGCGCGTTGCTCACCGGCCGCGCTCCTCTCACTCGGCGGGTACCACGGTGACCGGGATGGCCGGGTCGCCCGAGGAGAGCTTGAGGCCCTCCCACGGGATGGAGATCAGGCACTGGCGCAGGTGCTCCCGCGACTCGTCCAGCGTCGGCAGCGCCACCGGCTCGCCGTCCACGACGTACGACTGTTGCAGCAGCCGGTCGTTGGGCCGCCGG
>NZ_JBFBAO010000515.1:0-3878 GCF_040682255.1 Micromonospora sp. NPDC051296
ACGCCCGGAGATCGTCGCGGCCCTTGGCGGTGAGCTGGTAGCACCGGCGGGCCGGCCCCGCCCCGGCGGTCTGCCACACGGAGATCAGCGACCGGTCGCTTTCCAGGCCGCGCAGCACCCGGTACACGTGGCCGGGTTCCACATCGGGCATTCCCATGTCCCGGAGCCGGTCGATCAGGTCGTACCCGTGACCGGGCCGTTCGAGGATCAGGACCAGGAGGAACGGATGCAGCAGACCGCGCAGCTCACGTCCGTGCATGCCAATCCCTTCCCGGGCGGGGGCACCGCTTTCTCCCGCAGTTAAGCACGCTTCCGCCCAAATCGGATTGGAACGCCCGATTAGGGGACAGCGACGTCGCGGTCCGTGGCCTTCCGACTTCCGACCGGCAGCAGCACCAGCACGCCGACCGCGACCAGCAGGTACGCGTTGCCGCCGAGGAAGCCGTGCGGACCGCCGAAGCCGTTGGCGAAGACCCAGACCACGCCGCTGCACAGCACCGCGTACGCGGCGATCCCGGCGCGCAGCCGCCGCCGGGCGGCCGGCCCGGCCGGGGGCCACGGCAGCGTCGCCGCAGCGACCACGACCAGGCCCGGGACCAGCCACACCAGGTGGTGCACCCAGGTGATCGGGCTGACCAGCAGCGCCAGCACGCCGGTGAGCGCGAAACCGGCCCGCTCGTCGCCGGACGCGACGGCCCGCCGGACGCGAACCCACCACACGGTGAGTGCCGCGGCGACCAGGGCGAGCCACAGCAGCCGGTCGGGGTGCCCCGGGTCGAGCCGGGCGACCAGCCCGAGCAGCGACTGGTTCGACACGTACTCCAGCTTCCCGACCCGCCCGGTGTCCCAGAGCGCCTCGGTGAAGAAGGTGCGGGTGGCGTGCGGGGCCGCGGCCGCCGCGAGCAGGGTCGCCGCCCCGGCGGTGCCGACGGCCGTCGCGGCGGCCCGCCACCGCCGGGTCACCAGCAGGTACGCGACGAAGACCGCCGGGGTCAGCTTGATCGCGGCGGCCAGTCCGATGCCGATACCGGCCAGCCGATGTCCCCGCGCCAACAGCCATAGGTCGAGGTAGACCAGCGCCATCAGCAGCAGGTTCACCTGACCGAAGCTGACCGTGTCGCGGATCGGATTGAGCCCGGCGAGCAGGCAGGCGGCCAGCGCGAAGGTGTACCACCGCGACCAGCCAGCACGCTGTGCGAGGGGATCGACCAGCAGGTACAGCAGGAATCCGGCCGCCACGACGGTGAGCGCCAGGTTGACCACGATCGTCGGGTACCACGGCAGGGCCGCCATCGGCAGCATGACGATCGCGGCGAACGGCGGGTAGGTGAAGCCGTAATCGTTCCAGGTCACCCACTCGTAGAGTTCCCCGCCGGCCGCCCAGTGCCGCACCGCGCCGTGGTAGACGCCGATGTCGAACCAGCCCCGGTGCCCGGGCAGCACGGCGATCGCCACCCCGATCAGCGTGGCCAGCCCGCTCACCAGCAGCACCCGGCGCCACGTACGGCCCCGCGCCCGCGCGGCCTCCACGGTGGTGGCCGTCACCGGGGCACCGCCAGCGCGAGCGGCGGCGGGGCGAGCAGCCGGAGCACACCAATGGTGCACAGCCCCACGAGCACACCCGCGGTTGCGAGCAACGCCTGTTCGGCGTCCGGACCGAAGCCGCTGGGCAGGGCCACGAAACCCAGCAGCGCCGCGCCGAGCGCCGCCACCCGCCGGGGCCGCCCGTCCGGGGCTGCCGCCGCGAGCAGGACCAGGCCCCACAGCGCGTACCAGGGCCGGGTCGCCGGGCCGAGCAGCGCCACGGCCAGCAGGACCAGGCTCACTGCGTAGACTGGGCCGAGCCGGTGCCGGTACCACCAGGCGGCGACGGCTACGGCGAGCACTCCGAGCAGCCCCACCGCGACGCTGGTACGCATCGGCGCGGTGCCGAGATCCAGGCCGAACGCCTCCGCCGCGCGCCGCGCGCCCCGGCCGAGAGCCGTCGAGATCGACCAGCTGTGCCGGTACGCCGGCGTGGCGAGGGCGCCGATCCAGCCGTACCCGATGCCGGTCACCCAGGTGACGGCGGCGCCGGTGAGCATCGCGAAGCCGGCGGTGCGGGCCACCGCGGCGGAGACGCCGATGCGCCGGACGGCGAGCGAGCCCACCACCAGCAGGCCCAACAGCGCCGGCACCTTCACCAGCGCGGCGAGCGTGACCAGCACGGCCGCCGCGCCGAACCGATCCGCGAGAGCCAGCCGCAGGCCAACGACGAGCAGCCCCAGCATCACCGCCTCGTTGTGGGCGCCGGCGACCAGGTGCAGCGGTACGAGCGGATTGAGCACGCCCAGCCAGAGCGCCGCGGCCGGGTCGACCCCGCAGTGCCGGGCCAGGCGGGGCAGGTTCACCACGAGCAGCGCCACCCCGGCCAGCGCGACGAGCCGCAGCGCGAGCACGCCGAGCGCCAGGTGCCCGCCGGTGAGCGCCGAGACCCCGGCGGCGAGCCACAGGAAGACCGGCCCGTACGGCGCGGGCGTCTGCTGCCACATCTGCGGCACCTCGGCGGCAAGCCGCCCGCCGAGGTGCGCCACCCCGAGCTGGTAGACGTCCAGGTCGGCGAGGACCATCGCGCCCTGCGCCAGGTAGCTGTAGGCGTCGCGGGAGAACATCGGCGGCGCGAGCAGCAACGGCCCGGCCCAGCAGACCAGGGTGATCGCAGTGCTGCGGAGGTCGGGGCGGGCCGCACCCTCCGGACCGGCCCGCCGCAGGTCGCGGCCCGCCATCCACCAGGCCACCGTGAGCAGCGTCAGCCCGGCGTAACCGAGAAGCAACGCCGGCCGGTCCAGGTGGCGCAGGGCCGTCCACCAGAGGCCGTCCTGCACCGGCAGCGCGCCGGCGCCGCAGCCCGCGACCGCCAGCAGAGTGGCACCCATCCCTCCGAGGAGGCGGTACGCGGGAGGGCTCAGCGGTGTCAGCACCGAGGCATGGTGCCAGCGCGACCTGGCTGCCAGACGGCCACTCGTAGATCAGTAGGCGACCGCCGAGTGTCCGCTCAGCCGCACGTCCGTCCGCGGCACGGTGTGCCGCCCACTCACCGCTGCCCGGCAGCCCCTTGCAGCCAGGTGGCCCACTGGTCGGCCTCCGCCAGCCGGGCGAACCCGTTCAGCGCTGCGGCAGCCAACCCGGCCGGCAGCAGACCGTGCTCCCGCACCTCCCGCCACTGGGCCAGACTCAGCTCCAGCACCCGGAGGCCGCGCAGCTCGGTGACCCGGTGCAGGTCACTCACGTCGGCATCGGACAGGTCGAGATGGGCGAGGACCGGCAGGGCTGCCAGCGGCCCGATCGCGACCGGGACGCGGGAGGCGAGCTTCAGCCCCCACAGGGTCGGGTGCTCACCGAGCGGCGAAAGGTCGACCCCTCCCCCATGATCCACGAGAATACATAGCGACGCGCCGGGACGTGCCTGCTGTTGGTGGTGCGCGCGACACTGAGCGCATGCACACGGATGACCTCACGCCGGCCGAGGCCGGCTGGCTCCGCGGCGGCAACTGGGCGGCCACCCAGACGGCGCTGGCCACAATGCACCGGAGGGGTGCCGTCCGAGCCAGCCGGGGCATGGTTGAGCGAGTGGCGTTGCCGCGGGCCGGCACCGAGCCGTTGGAACGCGCGCTCTACGGGGTCCTGTACGGGACGGTCGGCCCGCGTGAACTGATGAACAAGCCGCGCAGCCGTGCCGCGCTACGGGACGTACGACGGAAGCTCTCCAAGGCGGGCCTGGTCCGCTCGCCGTGGCGGCGTGTCGTCGTCCCGGCGGCGTTGATCACGCTGCCGGCTCTGCTGTTCGTCCGGCTTGCCGCACTCGGTGTCGCACCGGACTGGGCCGGCGCACCGGTGGT
>NZ_JBFBAO010000516.1:0-3859 GCF_040682255.1 Micromonospora sp. NPDC051296
CCCCGGCTGCGGGCGTACACGGTGCGGGCCTGGGACGCGGCGGCGGGGGAGATGACCGTCGACGTGGTGCACCACGGTGACGAGGGGCTGGCCGGCCCGTGGGCTGCCGCGCTGCGGCCCGGCGACGAGGTGCTGTTCACCGGCCCCGGCGGGGCGTACGCGCCGAGCCCGGACGCCGACTGGCACCTACTGGTCGGCGACGAGAGCGCGTTGCCGGCGATCGCCGCGTCCCTGGCCCGGCTCCCGGCCGACGCTCCGGCGCACGTCTTCGTCGAGGTCGACGGCCCGGCCGACGAGCAGCCGCTGCCCAGTCCGGGCGCGGTACGCCTCACCTGGCTGCACCGGGGCAGCGCCCCGGTGGGTGAGCCGCTGGTGGCCGCCGTCCGTGGGCTGGAGTTCCCGCCCGGCACGGTGCACGCCTTCGTGCACGGTGAGGCGAACTTCGTCCGCCAGTTGCGCCGGCTGCTGCGGGTGGAGCGCGGCGTGCCCCGCGAGGGGCTGTCCATCTCCGGTTACTGGCGCCGGGGCCTGGACGACGAGGGCTGGCGGGCCACCAAGCCCGACTGGAACCGCCAGGTCGAGGCCGACGAGCAGACCTCCACCTCCGCCCCGGCACCGCTCGGCTGACCGTCGGTCCGACACCCGGCACGGGAGCCCGCGCCGGCCGACCCGCTGTTAAAAAGGGGCCCTTCCTCTACCGCAGGCGTTAACAAGGGGCCCTTCCTTGCGCCGTGAAGGCGGCAGGGCAGGATGTAGGCCGAGGGGGTGGCGGTATGGCGGGGCGGATCCGGGACGAGGACATCACGCTGGTCCGGGAGCGTACGTCCATCGCCGAGGTCATCTCCGACACGGTGACGCTCAAGTCGGCCGGCGGCGGCAACCTCAAGGGGCTCTGCCCCTTCCACGACGAGAAGAGCCCCTCGTTCAACGTCTCGCCCGCCCGCAACGTCTGGTACTGCTTCGGCTGCGGCGCCGGTGGCGACGCGATCAAGTTTTTGATGGACGCCGAGCACCTCAGCTTCGTCGAGGCGGTGGAGCGGCTCGCCGACCGGGCCGGGGTGCAGCTGAGGTACGTCGAGGACGACCGCGCCACCCCGCGCAGCCGCCCCCAGCAGGGGCAGAAGCAGCGGCTCGTCGCCGCGCACGCCGCCGCGGTGGAGTTCTACACCGCCCAGCTGACCACCGCCGGTGCGCGTACCGCCCGGGAGTTCCTGGCCGAGCGCGGCTTCGACCGGGCCGCCGCCGAGCGGTACGGCTGCGGCTTCGCCCCCGACGGCTGGGATCTGCTCACCAAGCACCTGCGCCAACGTGGGTTCAGCCACGACGAGCTGGTCACCGCCGGGCTGTCCCGCCCGGCCCGCTCGGGCAGCCTGATCGACCGGTTCCGGCGCCGGCTGCTCTGGCCGATTCGCGACCTCACCGGCGACGTGATCGGGTTCGGTGCCCGCAAGCTGTTCGCCGACGACGACGGCCCGAAGTACCTCAACACCCCCGAGACGCCGATCTACAAGAAGTCGCACGTGCTCTACGGCATCGACCAGGCCAAGCGGGAGATCGCCAAGCAGGGGCGGGTGGTGGTCGTCGAGGGCTACACCGACGTGATGGCCTGCCACCTGGCCGGCGTACCGACCGCCGTGGCGACCTGCGGCACCGCGTTCGGCACCGACCACATCGGCGTACTGCGCCGGCTGCTGCTCGACACCGACGCGATCGCCGGCGAGATCATCTTCACCTTCGACGGGGACGCGGCCGGCCAGAAGGCCGCGCTGCGCGCCTTCGACGACGACCAGCGTTTCGTCGGCCGTACCTTCATCGCGGTCAGCCCCGACAACATGGACCCGTGCGAGCTTCGCCTGGCAAAGGGCGACCTGGCGGTACGCGACCTGGTCGCCCGCCGCGAGCCGCTGGTCGACTTCGCGCTGCGGCACGTGATCAGCCGGTACGACCTGGACACCGTCGACGGCCGGGTCGAGGCGATGCGCCGGGCCGCCCCGCTGGTCGCCAAGCTCAAGGACCGGGAGAAGCGCCCGGAGTACGTCCGCAAGCTCGCCGGTGACCTCGGCATGGAGATCGAGCCGGTGCAGCGGGCGGTGCTGACCGCCGCCTCGGGACGGCCGGCGGACGAGCCGGCGCGCCCCACCCGGAGCGAGCCGACGGTGGACAGCCCGCAGTCGATGGTCGAGCGGGAGGCGCTCAAGCTGGCGCTACAGGAACCGGTGCTGGCCGGGCCGATGTTCGACGCGGTCGAGGCGTCCGACTACCGGCATCCCGTGCACGTGGCCGTCCGGTCTGCCATCGCGGCGGCCGGTGGTGCGGCGACCGCCAGCGCCGGCGCGGTGTGGATCGAGTCGGTCCGCGACGCCTGCGACGACCTGGTGGCCCGAGCCCTGGTCAGCGAGCTGGCGGTGGAGCCGCTGCGGATCGACGGTGAGCCCGACCCGCGGTACGTCGCGGTCACCATGGCCCGCCTGCAAGGGGGTTCGGTCACCGCACGGATCCGCGAGCTGAAATCGCGGATCCAGCGGATGAACCCGGTCAGCAACAAGGACGAGTACTTCGCCACCTTCGGTGAGCTGCTCTCGCTGGAGCAGCACGCCCGGGCACTCCGCGAGCAGGCGGCGGGAGGGTTGTAGAGATGAAGTTGTTCCGCCGCCGGCCCAAGTTGCCGCCGGCCGACCGGCCGCCGCTGGAGCGTGACGAGCGGGTGCTGGCCTGGGCGTCCGCCGGCAACGGCGAGGGAGACGGGGTGGTGGTCGCCACCAACCTCGGGCTCTGGCTGCCCGGGCGCGGCCACCGGATCGGCTGGCACGACATCGTCAAGGCCGTCTGGTCCGGCCGGGAGCTGATCGTCACCCCCGGCGAGCGGGTCGCCGAGCGCGACGGCTACCAGGTGGTCGCCGACTGTCCGGCGGAGCGCTACCTGCTGCTCGATCCCGGCGAACTGCCGCACCAGGTGCGTACCCGGGTGACCAAGTCCGTGGCGTACACCCAGCACCACCCCCTGCCCGACGGGGCCGGCCGGATCGTCGGCCGGCGCGTGCCCGGCGTGGACGGTCTGACGTGGATGATCCACTTCGACCCGGGCACTCCCGCCGACAACCCGGACGTTCTCGCGGAGGCCGACCGGCTCGTCGCGGCGGCGCGCGTCGCGACAACGCCCCAGAACCTCTGAGCGCCAGCCCTGATCACGCTCGACCCAGGCTGGCCGCCACTCGATCCTTGGATTGAGCACGACCTTGACCGGCTGCGGGTGGGCTGCGGGTCGACCACCTGGGCCGCCAATGGTGTCAGCGGGAACGGGCCCAGGTGAGGAAGCGGTCGGTTAGCTCGTCCGCTGGGGCTTGGCCGTTGAGGTCGCCCGCCGCGTCGTACATGAGCGTGCCGAGGTAGATCAGCAGGCCGGTCCGGTTCTCCCGGTACTCGCCGAGCAGCGCCAGCCGGGCCGGCGAGCACGGCCACGCTGCCCCGCACACCCGGCACCGCCAGGACGGCCGGGCCGCGACGTGTGGCCGGTAGCGAGGCATCAGCCCTCCTCGGTCCCGCCCGGTGACGGCAGCCAGCGGCCCCCGTTGGCCCGCCACTCCTGCGCCCGGGTGAGCCACCCCGGGCGTCCCGGGCCGTTGATCGGAAAGACCTCCGTCGGGGCGGTCGCCCACTCCGGCCGCTGGTCGGGCGCGCGGCCCGGGTCGGTCGTCCGTGCCGGTCGGTCGTCGGGTGTGCGTCCTGGGGCGGGCGGTGTCGAGCGGGCGTTCGGCGTGCGCCGGGGGAGCGGCGCGGGTGTCGCCGTAGGGCGGCACCGCCAGAACCTGAGTCGCATGAAGCCTCCGTCGAGGTGGGAGGGGGCGCCTGCGCACCCCCG
>NZ_JBFBAO010000517.1:0-3849 GCF_040682255.1 Micromonospora sp. NPDC051296
AGATTCGGATACCGCTCCAACAACGCCTGCGCCGCCGACCGCAACCCCTCCGGATCCACCACACCCTCAAGATCCACCACAAGCTGCACGGTGTAGACGTCGACCCCGCCCTCGTCGTAGACGTGGTGAAAGAGCAGGCCCTCCTGCAACGGCGACAGCGGCAGGACATCCTCGATCGGTGATTGCTTGGCGGTCATCCGAAGGTCTCCAGCTCCGAGTGCAATAGATCCAGGTCGGTCTGACTCAGGGCGGCCAGCGGGACGTCGGCCGGGGTTAGTGCGGCCGTGCCGGGCGCCTGCGCGTGGTCGTGCAGGGCACGCAGCGCCTGCCGCCAGTGCTCGGCCAGTCGCCGCACATCGGTATCGGTGAGCAGCGCGGCGGCGTACGTGAACGTGGTGTGCAGGGTGGTGATGCCGCCCTCGTCCACCGCTGCCGTGTCGATGTCCACGGTGTGCGGCAGCGGCTGGTCGTGGTCCGGGCCGGCGTGGCCTGCGGCCGCGGCGTCGAGACCCCAGTCGGCGTCGGTCGCGGCGAACCGGCCGAGGTAGTTGAACCCGATCTCGGCGGGCGGCCGGGCCAGCAGGTCCCTGGTGCGGGGGTTGGTCCAGCGCAGCAGGCCGTAGCCGGCGCCACCGTCCGGCGTCGCGCGCAGCTCCCGCTTCACGTGGTCGACGAGTCGGTTCAACCCGCGGTCGCCGGCCCGGCAGGCGGCCGGGTCGACGCCCGCGCAGTCCAGGTACAGCGGGTAGAGGGTGGTGAACCAGCCGACGGTGCGGGACAGGTCGGCGCCAGGTACCAAGTGGTCGTGCCGGCCGTGGCCCTCGATGTCAACCAGCAGCCCACGCTGGCCGTCGCCGCGGTCGCGCCGCCACCGGTGCACGGCGATGGTCAGGGCGGCGAGCAGTACTTCATCCACCCCGGCCCGCAGCTCGGCCGGCAGCCGGGTGAGCACCGAGCGGGTCAGCTCGGCATCCACGATGACGGTGAGCCGGTCGGCGGCAGCGTAGGTGTCAGCCGTGCCGACCCGCCGGCTTCCGATCGGCGGGTCGGCAGCCGCAGCGATCCGCTGCCACCGGGTCAGCTGGGCCAGGTGCCGGGGCGCCTGTGCCTGTTCCGTCCAGCGCCGTGCCCACCAGCGCAGGGAGGTGCCGACCGGTGCCAGGTCGCCGCCACGGCAGGCGGTGGCCAGGTCGGGCAGCAGGATCCGCCAGGACACCCCGTCCACCACCAGGTGGTGGGCGACCAGCAGCAGCCGGCCGGGGGCATCGCGGCGGTCGAACCAGACCGCCTGGAGCATGACCCCCGCGGCCGGGTCCAGTCGTCGCCGCGCGAGACTGACGTGCTCGGCCACCGTGGTCTCGTCGACATCCGTGCACTCCACTCGCGACACCAGGTTCGCGGCCCGCACCGCGCCGGCCGGCAGGATGTGCAGCCGCCACCCGCCGGGATCGCCGTCGTGCAGCCGCATCCGCAGCGCGTCGTGGCGGTCGAGCAGCGCCTGCAGCCCCGCCACCAGCGTGGACTCCGGCAGTCCGGCCGGCACCCGCACCACCGCGAACTGGCTGAACGGTGTGATCACGCCGCCTGTCGTGGCCAGCCAGGAGACAATCGGGGTGAGCGGCACCTCTCCGACGGCCGAACCCGCCGGCTCCGCCTCGCCGGTCACGGCGTCGGTCGCCACCGCGGCCAAGCCGGCGGCGGTCTGCTGCTCGAAGACATCGCGAGCCGTGAAGACCAAACCGGCGCCCCGCGCCCGGGTGACCAGCTGGATGGAGAGGATGCTGTCGCCGCCGAGGTCGAAGAAGCCGTCTGTGGCACCGACCTCGGTGACGCCGAGAACCTCCTCGAACAGCGCGCAGAGGTTGCGTTCCCGCTCGTTGGCCGGCGGCCGGCCGGCACCGGTGGGCGCGGCCGGCGCGGGCAGAGCTCTACGGTCGAGCTTGCCGTTCGGGCTGAGCGGCACCTCGGCGAGGAGCACGACCGCGGCGGGCACCAGGTAGTCCGGTAGCCGGGCGGCGACGAGGGTACGCAGGTCGGCCGGCTCGACCCCCTCGGGGCCAGGGACGACGTATGCGACCAGCCGTTTGTCCCCCGGCCGGTCCTCCCGGACCACCACGACGCACCGGGCCACGCCGGGCTGCGCCTCGACCACGGCCTGCACCTCGCCGAGTTCGATCCGGAAGCCGCGGATCTTCACCTGGTCGTCGGTGCGGCCGAGGTATTCGACCGAGCCGTCCGGCAGCCAACGGCACAGGTCGCCGGTGCGGTACATGCGCTCGCCAGGCGGACCGAACGGGTTGGCGACGAACCGGCCGGCGGTCAGCGCGGACCGCCCGAGGTAGCCACGGGCCAGGCCGACCCCGGCCAGGAACAGTTCGCCGACCACGCCGACCGGGGCCGGCCGCAGCGCGGCGTCCAGCACGTACAGGCGAATGTTGTCGATGGGCTTGCCGATCGGCACCGAGCCGGGGCCAGCGTCCGGACGGCATGGCCAGGCGGTTACGTCGACCGCCGCCTCGGTCGGCCCGTACAGGTTGTGTAGCGGCACTGCCAGCAGGGAATGGAAGCGCTGCTGAAGCGAGCGCGGCAGGGCCTCGCCGCTATAGATCACCCGGCGCAGCCCGGTGCTTTTGGCCGCGCTCGCGGGGGTCAGGTAAGCGTCCAGCATGGATGGCACGAAGTGCACGGTGGTGACCTGCTCCGCCTCGATGAGGCCCGCCAGGTACGCCGGGTCCTTGTGCCCCTCGGGCCGGGCCACCACCAGGGTGGCGCCGGCGAGCAGCGGCCAGAAGAATTCCCAGACCGAGACGTCGAATCCAGCCGGGGTCTTCTGGAGCACCCGGTCGGTGGCGTCGAGGCGGTACTCGCGCTGCATCCACAGCAGCCGGTTCACGATGGCCCGGTGCGAGACCTGGACGCCCTTGGGCTGGCCGGTCGAGCCGGAGGTGTATATGACGTACGCGGGATGTTCCGGCCGCAGCCGGCGCAGACGCTCCCGGTCGTTCACCGCCGTGTCCGCCAGCGCCCGGAGCTCGACCTGGATCGCGGGGTCGTCGATCGCCACTACCGGCACGCCGGCCGATGGCATAGTCCCCGCCACCGCCGTATTGGTCAGCACCAGTGCCGCCCCGCCGTCGTCGAGCATGAACCGCACCCGCTCCACGGGGTAGCTGAGGTCCACCGGCATGTAGGCGGCGCCGGCCGCGAGCACGGCGTGCAGCGCGACGACGAGCTCGGCGGAGCGCGGCAGGGCGACCGCCACGACGCTCTCCGGTCCGACGCCGCGGCCGATCAGGTGTCGGGCCAGTCGGTGCACCCGCCGGTGCAGCTCGGCGTAGGAGACGGCGTCGGACTCGAACACAACCGCGGGGTGCGCGCCGGACTCGACGGCCTGCTTAGCAAGCAATGCGGGCAGCGTGGTGTCCGGGTAGTCGGCCGCGGTGTCGTTGAACTCGTACAGCAGCGTGTGCCGTTCCGCGTCGCCCAGCAGCGGCAGCTCGCTGATCCGGCACCCGGCGTCGGCGACCACGGCGCGCAGCACCCGCTCGAACCGGGCCACCATCGCCTCGGCGGTGGCCCGGTCGAACAGGTCCATCGCGTAGTCGAGGGCGCCGACCAGGCCGGCCGGCGTGCCGTCCGCTCCCCACTGCTCCTCGATGCCAAGGTGCAGGTCGAACTTGGCGGTGCCAGTGCCGATCGCGTCGGCCGCCAGGGTGAGGTCGGGTAGGTCGCCGACCTGGGCGAGCATGGCCCGCGGGTCGGTGTTGTCGTACGCGAGCATCACCTGGAACAGCGGATGCCGCGCCAGCGACCGCTGCGGACTCACCACCTCGACCAGCCGCTCGAACG
>NZ_JBFBAO010000518.1:0-3791 GCF_040682255.1 Micromonospora sp. NPDC051296
CGACATCCGCCGCCCGGCGGTCCGCCGGACCCGTCATCCGGCCCTGGCTCGTCGCCGGTCGGGTCGGTGGGGCCGAGTTCGTAGAGGAAGCGGCTGGTCAATCCTCAGGCCGAGTAGGCGAAGGTCAGCCGTCAGCATCGTGCCGCCACCGGTGACACGACTACCGGGCGCCCTGGCGTCGAGCAGGGCCTGGAGCGGGTCTCGTACACGGCACCACCGGCCAGGGGACGCACGTCTGGCGTTGATGGTGATCCACAGACGGCTCGACATGCGCGGCACGCTGCCCGCAAGATCGACCAGTAGCGCACCGTCATGCCGCAATCCGCGCATTACGTAGGGTCACCATGGCAGGGCTTCATGTGGTGTCGGCGGTGTCGGTGAGCGATAGCCCCGTCAGCCTCACGGATCACCGCCGTGCGTCAGGCGGAGGGGCTCAAAACTCGTCTTCGTACTCGCTGGCGGGCCGTAGCGCCCGTATGAAGGATGCGAAGTTCGGTGCCAGTACGGTGATTCGGTAGTCGTGCTCCTGGTCGACGTGGACGACTCGCGGTTCACCGTGGTCGGTGTTCTGGTAGTCGAAGGCGATCATGTCGTGTCCGGCGGATGGGCAGGTGGCGAAGTAGACGCCGATCGGCGGGTAGCCCCATTCCTGGATCCAGAAGCGGCTGCCGGCTTCGCCTGCCAGTGAGTAGGTTCTCTTCCGTCCGATTCCCATGATGCCGTCTACAGCGACGTGAGTGTCGGCCCACGTGGTCCGGCTCGGTGCCGGACAGCACGTGTGGTGGGGCATCCCGCCGTTATGGGACCGCATCAGCGTCACGTACGACGTCGGCAACCGGTGGCCCAGTTCCGCCTCGACCGTATCGATCAACACGGGCGTCGGCGGTGCGTCGACGTAGGCACTGAGCGCGTACTCGTTGTCGTCCCAGAAGGTGTCCGGGTCAAGGTCCGGAAAGGACCGCTGAACTGGCCCGTCGAACATGGCCCTCCCTGGGAGTCGGTCCGGTACGTACTCGGCCTGGGTCATCGAAGTGATCGTGGGTGTCACCTGGCCTGCCAGGCGTCATGATCAGGCATTCGTGGCTGGGTTGCGGTCGAGTGCTTGCCGTTTACGGCAGTGGTGATCTTACGATTCGGTTGTGGCGATAGGGGCTGGTGGCGGCTGGCGGTGGTGGCTGAGCGCGGGCAGCGCGGGGCTGGTGGTGTTGCCGTACTGGCAGGGTGCGCCCTGGCCGGCCGTGGTGGCGGCGGTCTTCGGAATGATCGTGGTCGGTGCCTGGGCATGGGGTACCCGGAGCGGCCGTGGTGTGGGTGTGGTTGTCGGTGTCGGCTTCATCGTCGTGCTGGCCGCGGTGTTCGCTGTCTCGCAGTGGCCCCGCGGCCTGCCCGTCGCACCGTGGCTTGACTGGTTCGCGGGGTGGTTGCTCGTCGGAGCGGTGTGCCTGGCGGCATTAGTCATCGACCATGTCACGCAGGCCGCCTCGGCAGGGTGGAACTGGCTGACGGTTCGGCGGTTCGCCGCTGTGGTGCCGCTGGCCGCTGTGGTGCTGCTGTGTGGTGGTGGGCTCGGCCTCGCCCAGATCGACGGCGACGGCAGGTTCCGGGCACCTGTTCGCGAAGATGAGATCCTTCCGCTGCCGACGTCGCTGCGCCTGATCTCGGCCGACACGTGCGCCTCCGGCGGCAGCAGCGGCAACTGCACGGCCAAGTTCGTGGTGACGGCCACCGACGGTGCCAGCCGGGAAACGACCGTGCCCCGACTCGTCGCGCACCTGCGCGAACGCGGATGGCCCTTACAACCCGAACAAGGCAGCTATTCCGGCAGCCGCGACATCAGCGGACTTCTGCACTGGAGGCCACACCGAATATGGCTGTACGCCGAAGCCGAACCCGCAACGGTGCTGCAACCGGCGGCACCGTCCGACGCAGTGAACATATACATCGACAATCTCTGACACGGCCCTGCACGGATCTGCCGCGAGTCGCGCTACGCACCGTCACGATGCTCGGTCGGGTCGGCGTCCGGTCGTGGCGCTCGGCGCCCGGGTGGTCGTCCCCGCGGGCCGCGAGTGGTCAGCCGGCGCCGAACGGGTGGGCGAAGCCCTGCTCCGACATCTCGCGCGCGATCCGCTTCAGGTCGGCGGCGAACTCGGCGACCCGGGCCTCGGTGAATCGGACCGTCGGGCCGCTGAGCGCGAGTGCTGCCACGACGCTGCCGGATCGGCCGACAATCGGCGCCGCCACGGCCGACAGGCCGTCCTCCCGCTCGCCGTGGCTCTCGGCGTATCCCTTCACCGCGGCCTCGTCGATCCACTCCTGGAGCCGCTTGACGTGCCCGGGCCCGTAGGGCGAGCGCCGGGCGATCCGTTCCAGCAGGCCGGGGCTGGCGTCGCGGAGCAGAACCTTGGCCGAGGCCCCGGCCCACATGGGCAGTTCGTCGCCGACGTGGACGACGTGGCGCAGGGGCTGCGGGCTCTCCTGTTGCGCGATGCACACCCGGTAGATGTCGCGGGCGACGTACACGTTGACCGTCTCGCGTCGGCGCGCGGCGAGTTCGCGCATCCTGCGCTGCGTGTCCGGCGGAAGCTCCCAGCTGCGCCGAGCGAGGTGGGCCCAGCGCCACAGCCCTGGTCCTGCCATGTAGCCGTTGGCGGTGGCCCAGAGCAATCCGCTCTGCTCCAGGGTGGAAACCAACCGGAGGACCGTCGTCTTCGCCAGGCCGGTCGCGTCCACGATTTCCCGAATCGACAGGGTCGGCCGGTCTTCCGTCAGCAGGGCAAGAATGTCCAACGCGCGTTGGACGCTGCGCACACCTTGCTGATCGGAGGACTCCGCCGCCGACATCTGCTGGGCGGGAACCCCTCCGTTCGCGGGCTCCTTCACGCTCATCCAATCTCCTCGCGTTCCGGTGGATCGTACCCAGCGAACCACCGGGGTGCGCGTCACCCCGGTTCACCGGGTGCGAACTGCGCGATCGGTGCCGCACGAGAGGTCGCCAGCGGCGCGGGCGCGCCGAGCGTACATAGGCACCTTTCACGCAATCGTAACGGTCTGGACTCAAACACTTGTCAGGGGCGGCCGGCGACCGTACGTTACACCCAGTCCGCGAGGCGGTCCAAGTGGTCCGGCTAGCGGTTCAGGCTCTAGGGAGCACCCATGAGTGATCTGGTCCTCGAGGTGACCGGTGGGGGCGCGGATCGTCGCCACGCGACAGCGAGGGTCGATCCTTCTGCGCGACCGGCGCGCGGCCGCGTCACCGCTGCCGTAGTCGGCCGTCTTCTTCGATCGAGAGCGAGGCCTACCGTGAAACGACCACACTCCGCCGTGGGCGCTGGTCGTCGGCGTGCCAATCACGTGGGGAGTGATGGCCGGTGACCACCGACGAGACACCACCCGCTGCCGATTCACCACCGGACGCCCCAGCTCGCCGGCGCGAACCCAGAATCCTGCGCGTTTGGGCCTCGGTGGAACTCGGCATTGCCTGCGCGGCCCTCGGGTTCATCTTCCTGAGCGTTCTGTGGCAGGTCCTCAGCAGGTACGTCAAGGCGCTCAACTGGCCGGGTGCGGGTGAGTTGGCCAACTTCTCGCTGATCGTGCTCACCTTCATCATGGTGGGCTACCTCGTCGGCAACAACGGCCACATCACCATCCAGATCATCGACTACGTCGCCAAGGGCCGGGCCCTCGTCGTCGTCAAGGTGCTGTCGGCGGTCCTCACGGCGGTGATCTGCGGGGCTCTGGCATGGGAGGCCTACGCGCTCGTAGAGGCGTATCCGACGCGGCGGACGGCG
>NZ_JBFBAO010000519.1:0-3720 GCF_040682255.1 Micromonospora sp. NPDC051296
CGTTCGAGCGGCTGGTCGAGGTGGTGAGTCCGCAGCGGTCGCTGGCGCGGCATCCGCTGTTCCAGGTGATGCTCGCGTACGACAACACCGACCCGGCGGTGGCCCTGCAAGCCCTTCGCGAGCTGCCCGGCCTCGATGTCAACGCGGCCGAGGCCGACTCCGGCACCGCCAAGTTCGACCTCTTCCTGGCCCTCGAGGAGCAGTGGGCCACCGATGGTGCCCCGGCCGGACTGGTGGGTGCGTTGGAGTACGCGACCGACCTGTTCGACCGGGCCACCGCCGAGGCGATGGTGGCCCGGTTCGAGCGGGTGCTGCGCGCCGTGGTCGCCGACGCCGGGTGCCGGATCAGCGACCTGCCGCTGCTGGACGACGCGGAACGGCACACGCTGCTGCACGACTGGGCCGGACCGCAGCGGCCAGCGGCTACCCGGGACGTCACCGAGTTGCTGCGGGAGCGGGCGGAGACCGACGGCGACCGCCTCGCGATCGTCGGGGACGACGTCCGGCTGACCCACGCCGAACTGGACCTCGCCGCCAACCGGTGGGCGCGGTACCTCATCGGGCGCGGCGTCGGGCCGGGCAGCCTGGTGGCGCTCGCCGTCCCCCGATCGCCCGATTCGCTGGTGGCGATGCTGGCGGTGCTTAAGGCCGGCGCCGCCTACCTGCCGGTGGACCTCGGCTACCCAGCGGAGCGCGTCCGGTTCATGCTGGACGACGCCACGCCGGCACTGGTGCTGACGACCACGGCGGTGGCCGGCTCGGTCCCGCCGGCCGGAGTGCCGGTGGTGGCCGTGGACGACCCAGCCTTTCGCACCGGGGCCGCCGCGCTGGCGGACACCGCGGTGGAGGATCGGGAGCGTGTGGCGGCACTGCGGCCGCAGCATCCCGCGTACGTCATCTACACCTCCGGCTCGACCGGGCGGCCCAAGGGCGTTGTGGTCACCCGGGCCAACCTCAGCCACTTCCTCGCCTGGGCGGTCGACGACCTGGGCCCGAAGCGTCTCGAGCGCGTGCTGCTGTCGACTTCGTTCAGCTTCGACGTGTCGGTCTTCGAGGGTTTCGCACCACTGGTCACCGGCGGCACCGTCCGGCTGGTGCCGGACCTGCTGGCGCTCGCTGACCCGGCGCACGGCTGGACCGGCACCCTGATCAGCGGCGTGCCGTCGGTGATGGACAAGTTGCTCGACCAGCCCGGCCTGGCCATCACGGCGGACGCCGTGGTGCTGGCCGGCGAGGCACTGACTCGGTCCACCGCGGAACGGGTCCGGGCCGCGCTGCCGGACGCCGAGATTTTCAACATCTACGGTCCGACGGAGGCGACGGTGTACGCCACCAAGGCCAGGGGAGCCGGCGGCCCCGCCATCGGTCGGCCACTCGACCGGGTCCGAGCGTACGTGCTGGGCGACTCGCTCGACCTGGTGCCCGCCGGCGTGGTCGGCGAGCTGTACCTTGGCGGCGACGGGGTGGCCCTCGGCTACCTCGGCAGGCCGGCGCTCACCTCGGGCCGGTTCGTCGCCGACCCGTTCAGCAGCTTCGGCGAGCGTATGTACCGCACCGGCGACCTGGTCCGCTGGTCGGCCACCGGCGAGCTGGACTACCTGGGCCGGGCCGACGACCAGATCAAGGTCCGCGGCTATCGCATCGAGTTGGGCGAGGTGCAGGCCGCGGTCGCCGCCGCGCCCGGGGTGGCGCAGGCTGCCGTGGTGGTCCGGGAGGACCGGCCCGGCGACAAGCGGCTGGTCGCCTACGTGGTGCCGGCGCACGGTGCGGCCGTGGACCCGGCCGCCTGGCGGGCCGCGGTGGCCGACCGGCTGCCCGAACACATGGTGCCGTCGGCCTTCGTGGCATTGGACGACCTGCCGCTGTCGCCGAACGGCAAGTTGGACCGCAAGCGCCTCCCCGCACCGCTGGTGACCTCCGGCGCCGGCCGTGCACCGGCCAACGCCGCCGAGACCACGCTGTGCGACCTGTTCAGCGACGTGCTCGGGGTGGACCAGGTCGGCGTCGACGACGGCTTCTTCGACCTCGGCGGCGACAGCATCCTGAGCATCCAGCTGGTCGGCCAGGCCCGCGTGGCCGGGCTCGCTTTCACCGCGCGGGACGTGTTCGAACGCCGTACTCCCGCCGGCCTCGCCACGATCGCCGGCATCGCCGAACCGCCGGTCCGGTCCGGCGCGGACGGCACCGGCCCGCTGCCGATGACGCCGATCGTGAGCTGGCTCGCCGCGGCCGGCGGCCCGATCGACGAGTTCTGCCAGTCGGTAGTGGTGACCACCCCACCGACCCTCACCGAGCCGGCGCTGGTCGCCGGAGTCCAGGCGCTGCTGGACCGACACGACGCGCTCCGCCTACGCCTGGCCGGCATCGGACCGGATGGCTGGCGACTCGAGATACCCCCGCCTGGTACCGGCGCGGCCGCCGAGCGGGTCACACGGATCAACTGCGCCGCCTGCGACGAGACCGAGTTTACTGGCGTGATGGAACGGGCGGCGGCCGCTGCCCGTTCCCGCCTCGCCCCGGCCGAAGGCCGCATGGCCGAGGTGGTGTGGTTCGACCGCGGGCCGGACACCGCGGGCCGCGTCCTGGTGGTCGTACACCACTTGTCGGTGGACGGGGTGTCCTGGCGCATTCTGCTGCCCGACCTGGCCGCCGCCTGCAGGGGCGACGCCCTGGCGCCGGTCGGTACCTCGCTGCAACGGTGGGCCGAGGAACTCACGGCCCGGGCGGCCGATCCCCGGCACACCGACCGCCTGGACTGGTGGGACGCGGTCGCCGGCGCAGCGGACCCGCTGGTCGGACCCCGACCGCTCGACCCGGCGGCGGACACCTACCGCACCGCCGAGTCAGTCACCGTTACCACACCCGCCGCGCTGACCGAGGCGCTGCTCCAGCGGCTGCCTGCGGTCGTTCGGGCCGGCGCCGACCAGATCCTGCTGACCGCGCTCTACGTCGCGGTGGGGGCCTGGCGCGCCGACCGGGACCAGCGGTGCGATGGCCTGTTAGTGGACGTGGAGGGGCACGGCCGGCACGAGGACCTGGTGCCCGGCGTCGACCTGTCCCGCACGGTCGGCTGGTTCACCACCCTCTACCCGCTGCACATCGCGCCGCTGGCCGGCGACCCAGTCGACGCGGCCGGCATACGGCGGCTGCTCGCCGAGGTGAAGCAGCGGGTCCGGGAGACCCCTGACCACGGCGTCGGGTACGGGCTGCTGCGCTACGCCAACCCGGACACCGCCGCTACCCTGGCCCGCCACCGTGCGCCGCAGATCGGGTTCAACTACCTGGGCCGGTTCGGTGCCGACGGCGTGACGGAGGACTGGCAGCTCGATCCGCACGCGGCTGGCAGCGGCGGCGGACACCACCCGGACCAGCCGCTGCCGCACGCGATCGACGTCAACGCCGTGACCGTCGACGGCGCCGGCGGTCCGGTCCTTACCACGGTGTTCACCTTCTCGGGGCGACTGCTCGCCGCCGCTGACGCCCGCAGGCTGGCGGACCACTGGCAGCGGGCGCTGCGGTTGATCGGAGATCGGCTCGACGACCCGGAGGCGGGCAGGCTCGATCCGAGCGACGTCCCGCTGTTGTCGGTGAGCCAGTTCGAGATCGACGAGTTCGAAGACAGCCTGACCGCAGATTGGGAGCCGCAGCAGTGAGCCGCAAGCAGACGATCGAGGACCTCCTGCCCCTGACCCCATTGCAGGAGGGCCTAGTCTTCCACAG
>NZ_JBFBAO010000520.1:0-3691 GCF_040682255.1 Micromonospora sp. NPDC051296
ACTCCCAGCTTGGTCACCTGGCCGGTCCGCAGGTCGACCACCGCGGTGAAGCCGCCCCGGTCGTAGAGGTCGGGCTTGTTCGTGAACGACCGGGGCGCGTACACGGCGACCACCTTGTCGCCGGAGGACGTCAGGCATGCCTGTCCGATCCACTGGTCGACGTCGACCAGGCTCTCCCGCAGGGTCGCGACGACCCGCCACTCATATCCCTCGGCCGCGTCGGCCTTGAGGATGTGGAACCCACGCCCGTCGGCCGATGTGGCCCAGGCGACGTCGTCCGAGGTCTTCCAACCCGGAGTGAGAACGCGGTCCCGGTCCTGCTCCGGAACCCCCTGTTGGGCGCGCCCTTCGCCCGGCGACTCGGACTGCCGGCCGTCGGGCGTCGCACTGCTCTGCCCGCTGTCAGCGGGCGGCGCCGCCTGGGCGGAGGCGGTGGGAATGCTGAGGAGTCCGGCCACCAGCAGCAGTACGGCGTGCTTGCGTGCGCGGACAAACCTGGGACGGGTCTGCATGTGCGTCTCCGGGAGGTTGGGAGGGCTACGGGGCTCGCGTTCACGCCGTCGGGGTACAGGTGGCAGGGGTTCGGCTGGTCGGCCGATGACCGCCGTCGAGCGAGAGGACCGCGGAGTGGAGCGGGTGCCAGGCCGACGGTCGCCGGCCGGGCACCCACGCACCGGCTGTCAGAGTCCGAACCACCCGACACGGATGGCCATGTCGAAGCCGCGCCAGGTATTGGCGCCGGGGATACCGTCGATCGGGCCGTTGTAGCCGCCGTGTCGGGCGATGAGCTGGATGCCCTTGTAGGTGTTCGTGCCCGGGATCCCGTCGACCGGGCCGCTGTAGACACCGCTGGCCCTCAGGTACGACTGGACGCCCTTCCACGTGTTGACCCCGGGGTACCCGTCGGCAGGTCCGGTGTAGCCGAAGGCCGCCGCCGGTCCGTGCTGGACGCGGCACCACATCGGCTGGTCGCTGGCGCTCCCGCTGTACGTCAGGACGTACATGTTGGTCTTGCAGTACTGGCTGATGTAGGAGTTGCCCGCCTGGGCCGGCTGGGCGATCGCCAAGCTTGCGAGAGACATGCTCAGCGCGACGGCCACCGCGGAAATTCGCTTCCAGTTCATGTTGTTCCTCTCCGAGAACGTGCCCATGATCCAGACGCTGCGATCGACAAAGTGCCGCATAAGGGAATTTCGTGTCCCTGACCGGGTGCCGGCACGATGCCCTGCATTCCGGAGTCCTGCGGGCACCTACGGTGTCGGCAACCTCTGGTTCCTCGTGCTCTGTGCGATCTTGATAACCCGTGCTTACTGCGATCGATCTGGATGCGACCCTAGCCATCGTGTTCGGCCGCCCGCACCCAACGGATCCGCGAAAACCGCGGCACCACCTCCACGGCGGCGACAGTGCCGCCAACGGTGGGCGCAGCAGATGTCAGTGCGGGCATCGGCGACGCCCCGGCTGCCCGCTGGCGCTTGTCGCGACACCGCGGGCCGGTCAGACTCAGCTACAGATCTTGAATGGTCAGATTCATCCATTGTGGCCGGTTATGTATGCATGATCTTCCGAGATCGGTGGCGTAGGCCGGGGACTGGAAAGAACGGCTGATCGACCGATCAAGGGAGAGACGCCAGATGGCCACCGAGGTCAACTCGGAGCAGGAGCCGGCCACCGGGTCGGTGGGTGCGGTCACGGATGAGCAGTTGATCGCGATGCTGGTCGGTCGGGCTCGTGGTGACGGGCTGAAGCTGACCGACGAGGCCGGGCTGTTGCAGCAGCTGACCAAGCGGGTCATCGAGTCGGCCCTGGACGGTGAAATCACCTGCGGGTCGTCACAGCTGGAGTTACGCCGTACGCCGCACAGCGGCGGTGCAGTGACGGATTGAGCACAGATGCACGGGCAGGACGAACGGTTCCGGCTCGGTTCAACGGCCACGTTGGACGCTCGTCGCCCGCTACGCTGACTCCCAAACTTCCGCATGTTCGTACACTCGCAACGGCAACGGAGCCTGCGATCTTGCGAGACAAAGTGAAGGAAAACAGCGCAGTCGATCTTTAGAGCCGCAGGTCGGAAAGTCTGCTCCCCGCGCATGCGGGGGTGATCCCGCCACGCCCAACCTCACCGACATCCGGGCGGCCTGCTCCCCGCGCATGCGGGGGTGATCCCGGGAAGTCCTGCGGACGCTCGGCGTACGTGATCTGCTCCCCGCGCATGCGGGGGTGATCCCGAGCGGCGGCGCATCACCGACTGGATTGCCCACTGCTCCCCGCGCATGCGGGGGTGATCCCTGCCGGCCCTCGGCGTACAGGCGGTCAAGCTCCTGCTCCCCGCGCATGCGGGGGTGATCCCCGCTGCATCAGCCGGTAGGCCGGGTTGCGCTCCTGCTCCCCGCGCATGCGGGGGTGATCCCCGCTGCATCAGCCGGTAGGCCGGGTTGCGCTCCTGCTCCCCGCGCATGCGGGGGTGATCCAATGATGAGCTGGATGCCGAGTTCGGCGGAGTGCTGCTCCCCGCGCATGCGGGGGTGATCCTTCCGTAGCGGACCTCGCTGAGCGGTACGCCGACTGCTCCCCGCGCATGCGGGGGTGATCCCGGGCGGCGGTGCAGCTGCCAGTGCACGTCCATCTGCTCCCCGCGCATGCGGGGGTGATCCGGCGATCTCCCCGACTCCGTCGACCGTCAGCCACTGCTCCCCGCGCATGCGGGGGTGATCCGAAGGACGAGGCCAAGCCGGACGAGGTCAAGACCTGCTTCCCGCGCATGCGGGGGTGATCCCTGGTCGCCGCGGTTCAGGTCAGCAACCGCGATCTGCTCCCCGCGCATGCGGGGGTGATCCCGACCGGGAGGGCATGGCGAAAACAGGGATGCTCTGCTCCCCCGCATGCGGGGGTGATCCCGCGGGCGAGCCGTGGCCGCCAGCGCAGTACGACTGCTCCCCGCGCATGCGGGGGTGATCCCAGGACGTACGGCTCCGGCTGGACGGCTGACCGCTGCTCCCCGCGCATGCGGGGGTGATCCCTTCTTCGCGTCCACCTGGACTCGCTGGCTGCCCTGCTCCCCGCGCATGCGAGGGTGATCCCGCGTGGCGGTCGCCGGCCTGGGCGGCCTCGACCTGCTCCCCGCGCATGCGGGGGTGATCCCCGCTCCGCATCCCGCTCATCACCCGGGCCGAACTGCTCCCCGCGCATGCGGGGGTGATCCCACATGCGGGGGGTTGGAAACGCGGGCGGGGCTCTGCTTGTCAACGGCGGACTGGAACTGACCCCCTAACGACGGATTGGGATTGA
This sequence comes from Micromonospora sp. NPDC051296, assembly GCF_040682255.1. Taxonomy (NCBI): domain Bacteria; kingdom Bacillati; phylum Actinomycetota; class Actinomycetes; order Micromonosporales; family Micromonosporaceae; genus Micromonospora; species Micromonospora sp. NPDC051296. Next base: position 3,289 of record NZ_JBFBAO010000520.1, read on the forward strand.
CCCCCCGGAGGTCGTTTCGTGCTACTTGTCGCGGTCTTTGGTGAGGAGTTCTCGGCGGGCTTTGGTGCGGTAGGACTCGCCTGCGAGGGTGAGGACTTCGGCGTGGTGCACGAGGCGGTCGATCATCGCGGCGGCGACGACTTCGTCGCCGAAGACCTCGCCCCACCGCCCGAACGGCAGGTTCGAGGTGACGAGGATGGAGCCGGTCTCGTAGCGAGATGCGACGAGTTGGAAGAACAGGTTCGCCGCGTCGGTGTCGAAGGGGATGTAGCCGACTTCGTCGACGATGATGAGCTTGTAGCGGCGGATCTTCTTCAGCTCGGCTTCCAGGGCGCCGCGGTGGTGGGCGCGGGCGAGGCGGTCGATCCAGTTCGTCGCGGTGTCGAACAGGACCGAGTAGCCG
>NZ_JBFBAO010000521.1:0-3666 GCF_040682255.1 Micromonospora sp. NPDC051296
CTGGACCTGCAACGGCACCTCGGCGCAGTCGTGGACCTTCGTCAACGGGACGCTGCGCACCCAGAACAACATGTGCATGGACGTGGCCTGGGGTTCCCGGGACAACGGCGCGGTGATCCAGATCGCGAACTGTAGCGGCAACCCGGCGCAACAGTTCGTCCTGTCCGCCGCCGGAGACCTCGTCAACCCGCAGGCGAACAAGTGCGTCGACATCGGAGGCTGGGTCAACGCCGACGGTGCCCGCCTGATCACCTGGGAGTGCCTAGGCGGCGCGAACCAGAAGTGGCGGCGCGGCTGAGACCAACGAGGCGTGCGGGAGCCGGTCCGGCTCCCGCACGCCGGTGCCGCACGAGGCGGGCTCCGGTGGTCAGTCGTGTTCGGGGGCACCGGTCACCCGGTGCTCAGCGGCGTGCAGCACCTCTGCCACCAGCCTGCGCACATGTCCGCCCCGGGCCCGGTAGAGCGCCCGGCGCCCCTCCCGCCGCACGCTCACCAGCCCGGCGAGGCGAAGCTTGCCGAGGTGTTGCGACACCGCGGGCCGGGCCATCCCCACCGCGGCGACGAGCGCGGTCACGTCGTGTTCGCCGTCGCTGAGCAGCCACATCAGTCGCAGCCGTGTCCCGTCGCCCAGCATCCGCAACATCTCGACCGCCGCCTCCACCTCGCGCCCGCCAGGCGGCTGTTCTTGCAGGTCACTGGCACCTGCAACGTTGTCGCGTGCGTACATGAGCACATATTATCGCTGTCGCCGGCGCACGTCCGCGCGTCCGATATCGCCTGGGGGTTCAGTGAGACCGCACGGTCACCGCCCTGACCACCACCACTCCCGTGATCACCACGACCGTGGAAAACTCGCCGCCGGCTGGCATCGGCTGGGCCACCTGTTCGTGCCGCACTCGCACGACTCGCGGGCGAAGCTCGACCCGGCCCTGGAGACCTCCCGGGAGGGCCTGCGGGCCCTGTGGATCTCGTTGGTCGGTCTCGGGATCACCGCCGCCGCCCAGGGCGTCATCGTGGTGTTCTCCGGCTCGGTGGCCCTGCTCGGTGACACCCTGCACAACGTCACCGACGCGCTGACCGCCGTGCCCCTGGCCATCGCCTTCCTGCTCGGGCGGAAGGCGGCCACCCGCACCTACACCTACGGCTACGGGCGAGCCGAGGACGTCGCCGGCATCATCATCGTCGCCGCCATCGCCGCCTCCGCCGTCGCCGCCGCCTGGACCGCCGTCGACCGGCTCCTGCACCCCGCCGGGATGACCCACATACCCTGGGTGGCCGGCGCCGGCCTGGTGGGATTCGTCGGCAACGAACTGGTCGCCCGGTACCGCATCCGGGTCGGCCGCCGGATCGGCTCCGCCGCCCTCGTCGCCGACGGCCTGCACGCCCGCACCGACGGCTTCACCTCCCTCGCGGTCGTCGCCGCCGCCGGCGGCGCCGCCCTCGGCTGGAGCTGGGCCGACCCCGTCGTCGGCCTGGGCATCGCCGTCGCGATCACCTTCGTGCTCAAGGACGCCGCCCGGGAGATCTACCGGCGACTCATGGACGGCGTCGACCCCACCCTCGTCGACCAGGCCGAAACCACCCTGCGCGGCATCCACGGCGTCCGCGACGTGAGCGCGGTACGACTGCGTTGGATCGGCCACCGCCTGCACGCCGAAGCCGACCTCGTCGTGGACGCCGACCTCAGCCTGATCGCCGCACACGAGATCGCCGCCGACGCCGAACACCAGCTCACCCACACCGTCGCCCGGCTGACCAGCGCGACCGTGCACACCGACCCGCACAGCCACCCCGGCCGGCACCACCACACCGACCTGTCCCACCAGCGGCGACACCTCGGCGCATGACTCCTTGGAGGCCGTCAGCGGTCCGTGGGGCCCGGGGTCATCGGCTGCCGCTGTCGGCCGGTGCCCTTGACGCGGTCCGGTGGTGCAGGAGTCGTTCGACGCCGAGCATGGTCGCCACCGCCACGGCACCGATGACGGCACCGGCGAGAATGTCACCGGGATAGTGCACACCGACCCAGACGCGGGCGAACCCGACGGCGGTCGCCAGGACGATCAACACCACTCCCCAGCGCCGGGAGAGGAACGCCGTGACCGCGAACGCCAACGCGAATGCGACGGTGGCGTGGTCGCTGGGCATGGAGATGTCGCTGGCGTGCGGGACGAGCTGGTGCACCACGTGGGTCTGGAACGGCCGCGCCTCGTGGTTGAGGTGTCCGACCGCCTGGCCGAGGCCGAGGGCGAGAAGCAGCGACGCCCCGATCCGCACCGGGACGGCCCAGACACCGGTACGGAGCAACGTGCGGCCGGGCACCAGCGTGAGCGCCGCCATCACGAAGATCAGCCAGGTCGCCGTCCATTCGAACAGGTCGTCGACCGGGTCGTGGGCGCCGGCCGCCCCGTTGATCATCTGGAACAGGTGGTAGTTCATCCCCAGTAAGCCTCCGTGGTGTCGGCCACCAGCGCGTAGCCGCCAACTGCCGTGGACTCCCGGCGCCGGCTCGCAGTGCGAACGGAATCGCGGCGTCGTCTACCAGGGTTATCCAAACCAGCTGAGTTTGTGCTGAAAGCCGAGGTCCGGGCTATCCCTCGGCGAGCGCCACGGGCACCGGACGGAGCCGCACCCGTACGGCCGTGCCGGGCGCGAGGTCCGGCAGTCGGCTGCTGTCGACCTGCGCGACGACCAGCGTGTCGTCAGGCAGGGCGACGGTGACCCGGCTGGTGGCACCCAGGAAGCTCGCCGCGAGCACCCGACCCGGCCCGCTCCCGTCGGTCACCACCTCGACAGACTCCGGGCGGACCAGGGCGGTCACCGGGGCGGCTCCGGCCGCCGGCCCGGCGGCCGGGTGAACCAGTGGCAGACGCTGGCCGAGCACCTCCACCCCGTTGCCCGCGACCCGGGCCGACAGCCGGTTGCTGAGCCCGACGAAGTCCGCGACGAACGTGCTCGCCGGGCGCAGGTAGATCTCGGCGGGTGGCCCCACCTGCTCCAGCTGCCCGGCGCGCATCACCCCGACCCGATCGGCCACCGCGAGCGCCTCCTCCTGGTCGTGCGTGACGAACAGGGTGGTGGTGCCGACCTCGACCTGGATCCGGCGGATCTCCTCGCGCAGTTGCACGCGTACCTTGGCGTCGAGCGCGGACAGCGGCTCGTCGAGCAGCAGCACCCGCGGCCGGATCGCCAACGCCCGGGCCAGCGCCACCCGCTGCTGCTGCCCACCGGAGAGCTGGTGCGGATAGCGGCCGGCGTGCGACCCGATCCCCACCAGGTCGAGCATCTCGGCCGCGCGCTCGCGGCGCTCGCCGGCCGGCCGGCCGCGCAGGCGCAGCCCGAACTCGACGTTCTCCCGCGCGGTCAGGTGCGGGAACAAGCTGTACGCCTGGAACACCATGCCCATGTCCCGCCGGTTCGCCGGCAGTGTGGTCACGTCGACGCCGTCGACCAGCACCTTGCCGCTGTCGGCGTCCTCCAGCCCGGCGAGCACCCGCAGGGCGGTCGTCTTGCCGCAACCGGAGGGACCGAGTAGCGCGACCATCTCGCCCGGGGCGAGGTCGAGGTCGAGCCCGTCGAGCGCCGGGACCGTGCCGAAGCGGCGGCGCAGCCCCTGTAGCCGTACCGCCACGCCGCGCCGGTCGCGGCGGCCTGCGGAAGGGGTGACGA
>NZ_JBFBAO010000522.1:0-3665 GCF_040682255.1 Micromonospora sp. NPDC051296
GCAGCAGGGTGAACTCCTGGTGGATGATCGCGATGCCGGCCCGCTGCGCGTCGCTGGGACTGGCGAAGGACACCTCGCCGCCGTCGACCTCGATGCCCCGGGCGGTGTCGTCGTCGAGCGCGGTGCTGTTCAGCGCCCAGCCGGCCCAGGCCAGGACGGGCAGCAGGAGGAGCAGGGTGCCGGCGATCCAGGCGGTTTCGGTCCAGCCCCGGCCGGCGAGCGTGCCGATCAGCCAGATCTGCGCGCGGAGCCCGTCGATCGGGTCGGCGGTGAGCATGACCACCTCGATGAGCGCCCGCAGGGCGAAGGCGACCGCCACGCCGGCCAGCACGAACCGCTGGGCGGCGAGCCCGTGCCGAGCGCCGAGGACGAAGACCACGGCGGCGGCGACCAGGCCGCCGGCCAGCGCCGCCGGCCCCACCACCACGGCGGCCGCGCCACTGGTCAGGGCCACCGTCGCGGCGAGCCCGGCACCCTGGGTGATGCCGATGACGTCCGGGCTCGCGAGGGGGTTACGGGCCACGCTCTGGATCAGCGTGCCGGCCACCCCGAACGCCGCGCCGGCCACCGCGGCCAGCACCAGCCGGGGCAGCCGCAGATCCAGGACGACCAGGTCGTACGGGGTGCCGGTGCCGGCGAGCGCGCGCAGCACGTCGGCCGGGGCGACGTACGGGGTGCCGAGGGAGAGGCTGAGCACCATGGCCACCGCCAGCAGCCCGGTCAACGCGGCGGCGACCAGCACCGACCGGCGCCGGATCTGCACCCGTACCGGACCGACCCGCAGCAGCGCGCGGCCGGGCAGCCGGTCGGTGGTGCCCGGCGTGGCGGGACCCGGGTCCGCAGCCTGGGTGGCGGCGGTCACGCGGTCACCAGCCGGGCGCGCCGGACCAGCACAGCGAGCAGGGGCGCGCCGATCAGCGCGGTGACGATGCCGGCCGGTATCTCGCCGGGTGGGGCGACCAGCCGGCCGGCGACGTCGGCGCCGAGCAGCAGCGCCGGTCCGAGCAGCGCGGAGACCGCGAGGGTCCAGCGGTGGTCGGCGCCGACCAGGGCCCGGGCCAGGTGCGGCACGGCCAGCCCGACGAACGCGATCGGCCCGGCCGCGGCGACGGCCGCGCCGGTCAGCAGTACGGCGGCGCCGCCACCGCCGAGGCGGACCAGACCGATCCGGTGACCGAGGCCGCGGGCCACGTCGTCGCCGAGGGCGAGCGCGTCCAGGCCGCGGGCGACCAGGGCAGCCAGCAGCAGCCCGGCGAGCACGAACGGCAGCACCTGCGCGGCGACCGACAGGTCCCGGCCGGTGAGCCCGCCGACCACCCAGAACCGGTACTCCTCGAAGGTGCGGGTGTCGATGCTGAGCAACGCGTACACCACGGAGGCGAGGGTGGCGTCGATGGCGGCGCCGACCAGCGCGAGGGTGACCGGGCTGGCGCCCTCCCGGGCCCGGCTGGCGACGGTGAAGACCAGCAGCCCGGCGAGGAGCGCGCCGCCGATGCCGAACCACACGTACCCGGCCAGCGTGCCGACGCCGAACACGGAGATGGCCAGCACCACGCCGCACGAGGCGCCGGCGCTGATGCCGAGGATCCGTGGTTCGGCGAGCGGGTTGCGGGTGAGGGCCTGGAAGAGCACCCCGGCCACCGCGAGCGCCAGGCCGACGGCGAGTCCGAGGGCGGTACGTGGCATCCGAAGCTCGCGGACGATTGTGCTCGCCTCGCCGCCGTCCGGTGAGACCAGGGCGTGCCACACCTGGTCCACGCCGAGCGGCCGGCTGCCGAGGGCGAAGCTGGCCAGCACGGTGAGGAGCAGCACCAGCGCGGCCGCGAGGGTGACCGCGAGGCGGCGGCGACCCGGGGCGCCGGTGCGGTGGCCGGCGGCGACCGGCCGGCGGACGAGGGTGGACACGAATCTCCTACGCATTTCAGGTTAGGTTCGCCTTACCTTAGCTGCCTGGTTCGGCGGACCTGACCTGCGGGTCCGCCGATCGAACCTCGTTGACCTGGGCCGACAGCCGCCGCGTACGCTTCGCGGGTGAGCGGGATCGAGGCCAGGGTGCCGATGGACCTCGCGGCCTACGAGCGCCGCGCACGCTCCCAGCGCTGCTTCGTCTGCGCCTTCCTGGCCGGCGAGCCCGGCTTCGAGCACGAGGTGCTCCACGACGACGGCGCGCATGTGGCGTTCCTCAGCCGCTATCCGACGATGCGCGGCTACACCCTCGTCGTCCCGCGACGGCACGTCGAGGACGTGGTACGTGATCTCACGCCGGAGGAGTACCTGAGCCTCCAGGCGGTGGTGCACCGGGTCGCCCGCGCCGTCGGCGAGGTGATCGCGCCGGAGCGCACCTATCTGCTGTCGCTGGGCAGCATGCAGGGCAACGCGCACGTCCACTGGCACGTCGCACCGCTGCCACCCGGTGTGCCGTACGACGAGCAGCAGTACCACGCCCTGATGGCCGAGCACGGCATCGTGCCGCAGACGCCGCAACAGGTCGCGGAACTCGGCGCACGCATCCGGACGGCGTTGTCGATCTTGTAGGGCTCGGGAGCTTCCTGTGATTGCCTAGTCCCACCACATGCTTGACGAACCCGTCCCAGCCTCTGTCTGAGAGTGGTCTAGGAAGTGTGCCAATGGCCGGGGCCAGTGGGCGCATACCTCAACGCATCCAAGAGCCGTTGGTATTCGGCTGGTTCGCCGATCGCTGCCCGGTGCTGTGGGTGGTCGACGTAGTGGCGGATCGCGTCGGCGATGAACCAGGGGTGGACGTTGTCGATGCGCAGCCGCCGCCGGCCCAGCGGGAGGATGCCGCGGCGGCGTACCGGTCCGGTTGTGCGTAGGTCAGGGCCAGGGTGGAGGCCCGGGCTGCGGGCTGGTAAGGGGCGGCCGGGTGCCAGGGCCTCCCACGGCACCATCAAGGAGCCGGTCAGGTCGCGTTGACAGACTCCGTCCGGTCGCAGCTCGACCGAAACACCGCGCCAGCCGCCGGCAACGTGTACACCGACGCCGACCAGGAACAGCAACGGCAACACCATGGACAGGCCCTCGACGACTTCGACAAGGCCGCGAGCCCCCAGCAGCAGTGAGGCCAAGAACATGAACCCCACGGCCATGTAGACCTGGGACATGCTCGGTTCAGTGGCGAACGCCCGAACCTCGGGCTTGACCAGAAGGCCCGCCGGCCGTGGTCGAAGCAGGGCCAGCGACATCGCCAGCATCCCGGCGAGGAGGGTCGCGGTGTCCAGGATCGAGTCCAGCAGATCAGACAGCCGACGGCCAACGGCCAGGATCACGGCCAGGACAAGCGCAACGGTGAGGATCTGCCGCCGGTATCGGGCCGTCACGGCGGAGATCGCGGCCAACATGCCCGGAGCGTAGTCGACCAAGTCCAGACCCTTGGCCCCTAAATTTCGGAATCTTGTCAAGCATCTGGTGGACGCCACCGTCAAGCATCTCCCGTGACGGGACACAGGCCAGAATTGGTGCCAGATTCGGCTGTTGCCCGGCTGTTGCCCGGCTGTTGCCCGGCTGTTGCCCGGCTGTTGCCTCACCTCACCAGAATCACCTCACCAGAATTGTCGGGCTCCACTTGATGCGTTACGGATCGTTGTCACTTGATCCGTGACACGTCCGGCTAGACGATCTTGGGTCGTTCCTGCTTTCAGGCTACG
>NZ_JBFBAO010000523.1:0-3609 GCF_040682255.1 Micromonospora sp. NPDC051296
CTCGCCTCGCCGACGCCGCCCACGTAACCCCCACCAACAGGGCCTCTAACGAACCGCCAATTCCACATCGGACATAAGCTTCCGAACCACCCTCTAACAACGTCGTGCGACGTGCCGGTACGTGATGATGCAGGTAGCCAGGCCGAGGAAGGCTTCGTGGATGTCGTCGCGGCGTTCCCAGCGGATGCGTAGCCGCTTCATGCCGTGCTACCAGGCGATTGTCCGTTCGATCACCCACCGGAACACACCGAGGCCGGAGCCGTGGGGCTGGCCACGGCGGGCGATGCGCGGGCGGATGCCCTTGGCGCGTACCGCCTTGCGGTACTTGTCGTGGTCGTAGGCGCGGTCGGCGAACAACGCGTCGGGGCGCTGGCGTTGCCGGCCGCGCCGATTGCGTCCGGGCGGGATCTTGTCGATCAGCGGGAGTAGTTGGGTGACGTCGTGGCGGTTGCCGCCGGTCAGGGGGATGCCAGCGCCCCCGGTCAGGACGTGGTGCTTCGAGCCCGGGCGGGCGCCCTCGACCGGGCTCGGACCGCTTTTGGGCCCCGTCTGGCGGACCGTACATGTGTCGATCACCGCGCGGGACCAGTCCAACTTGCCCGCTGCCTGAAACTCGGCCAGCAGCAACTCGTGCAGCCGCTGCCACACCCCGGCCCGATTCCACTCCTCCAAGTGCCGCCAGCAGGTCATCCCCGATCCGAACCCCAGCTGTTGGGGCAGGAACTCCCACTGGACGCCGGTGTGCAGCAAAAAACGATCCCACACAGCACCTGCCGGTCCGGGATCCGCTTACGTCCCGGATACCGCGGATTGCGCTCAGGTTTGGGCAGCACCTGCTCGATGCGCTGCCACAGCCCGTCCGGCACGATCCACGGCGGCTGCTCGCCACGCCTCACGGCCCAACATCATAGATCACCGTCGACAAGGGATGACAGGATCGGAGATCGTTTTATTAGGATCTCTTGGGAGCGACCGGCTATAGGTGTTACTTGAGGCGGCGGGTGGTGCGGCGCTTGTCCCAGCGGTAGAGGGTCCGGGCGCGGCGGATGAGTTGACGGATCGTGACGATGGCGGCGGCGAGGTGCGGGTAAAAGTCGATGTTTCTGGCCTCGCGGTCGGTGCAGCGGCGGATCTTGCCGAAGCGATTCATCGATTGATGGGCATGTCCGAGCGCACGGTGCGCCGCCGGCTCCAACCATGTCGAGCCAGATCGCGGTCCGCACCACCATCCAGATCGTGGTGTAGGCGACGCGAGCCGGATGGATCTGACCGGCGCCCGTGGGCCACGATGAAGCGTTTCGGTTCACAGACGTGGCCGAAAGCGGCCAGCTCTTCCGGTCCAGTGGTGTGGTTGCGAGAAATCCTGCCTACTGTTCATCTTTAACGTTTCACTGCCGCAGCAGCGTCCAGCCGAAGGTGGCCCCCATGCGGGACATGTCTGACAGAGTTCGTCGCCTCGCCGGCGTGCTGACGGTGCTGGCGCTGGTCCTGACCGGGCTCGGCGCGCCGGCGGTGAGCGCGAGCGCGCGGCCGGCGCAGGGTGATGGGGTGGAGCTAGTGAAGCTCGTCGACCTCAAGGTCGAGCGCAAGCCCGAGCCCGTCGGCATCGACCTCGACCGTCCCCGGTTCTCGTGGATCATCAGCACCACGGCACGCGACGTCCGTCAGGAGTCGTACCGGGTGCGGATCACCACGGGAGGGGATGTCGTCTGGGACAGCGGGGTCGTCGAGTCCGACCGGTCCTTCGACGTGGAGTACGGCGGACCGGTCCTAAAGTCGACGACCGGGTACGAGTGGACGGTCGACGTGGTCACTACCGCGGGCGAGGCCAGCGGGTCGTCACAGTTCCGGACGGGGTTGATCACCGCCGCCGACTGGGGCGGCAGCAGGTGGATCGGCGCGCAGCCGCCGTCGCGCGACCCGCTCGTCGGGTGGGACAACTACACCGCGGAGTTCGACTTCACCATCGACCACGTCGCGTTCGGTGCCTTCGTGCGGGCGCCGAACCCCAACAACGCCCTGATGTGGCAGGTCTCCGTCGACGGTGGCGTGCCGCGCCTGCGCCCCCACCGTCGCGTGAACGGGAACTACACCCTCCTGGCGAACCCCGGCATCGACATCTCCTCGGCGGTGACGGTCAACCAGCTCACCACGCAGTCCAACAAACTGAGTGTCACCGTGGGACCGGGCACCGACCCCTCCAGCGTCCACGTGGTCACCCGCATCAACGGGATCGAGGTCGAATCGCGCAACGTCACGCAGGCCGGCACCATGCAGCGCGGCTTCATCGGCTTCCGCTCCGACTTCGCAAGCGGGCAGCCGGAGCGGTCGCGGGCCCACGCGGTCAAGGTGACCCGGACCGAGGACAGCCAGGTGCTGGCCGACATCGACTTCTCCACCGGCTACAACCCGTTCAGCGGCGGCACGGTCGTCAACGGCTCGCTGGAGCTCGTGGGGACCGTCAACACGGTCCTGGCACCTGCGCCGGCCGCTGCCCCGCTGCTGCGCAAGGAGTTCGCCGTCAACGGGCCGGTGCGCAACGCGACGTACTACGTCGCGGCCGGCGGCTACGCCGACGTCAGCCTCAACGGGTCTCCCGTCAGCGATGCCATGCTTTCCCCGGGCTTCACCGACTACGACGACAGCGTGCAGTACGCGGCGTTCGACGTCACCGACCGGCTGGTCGAGGGGCCGAACGCGATCGGTATGGAGCTCGGCCGCGAGTTCTTCTCGATGACCGGCGGCAACGTCTGGAACTGGGAGCGGCCGACCTGGCGTGACGAGCCGATGGCCCGAGGCGTCCTGCACATCGAGTACGCCGACGGCAGCACCGAGCGCGTGGTGACGGACGACTCCTGGACCTACCGTGAGGGCCCGACCCGTTTCGACGACCTCTACGCCGGTGAGCGCTACGACGCGCGCTTCGCGGTCCCGGGCTGGAACTCCGCCCGCTTCGACGATTCGGCGTGGGGTGTCCCGAGGATCGCGGCCGGGCCGCGCGGTGTCCTGGTGAACCAGCGCCAGCAACCGGTCCGGGTCACCCGGTCCTTCCCCGCGGTCGGCATCACGGAGCCCGCGCCGGGTGTCTACGTGGTGGAGTTCCCCAACGTCATCGCCGGCATGGTCGAGTACACCGTCCAGGGCCCGGCGGGCACCACGATCCGGGCCGCCCACGCGGAGAAGCTGCTGGCCAACGGCCGCGTCAACATGAGCAACAACGGTGGCTTCCAGGCCGGCTTCCAAACCGACTACTTCACGCTGGCCGGGACCGGCGAGCCGGAGACCTGGATGCCCAAGTTCTCCTACAAGGGCTTCAAGTACATCGAGGTCACCGGTTGGCCCGGCGACGACCCGCCGCCGCTGAGCGCCTTCACGGCCAAGCGGGTCAACACCGACGCCGAGCAGACCGGCCGGTTCGAGGCTTCGAACGGCACTCTGACCGGCGTCCACGAGATCGTGGTGAACACGCTCTACAACAACATCCATCACATCCCGACCGACACCCCGATGTTCGAGAAGAACGGGGTGTCGGACAACGGCACGGTGGCCGTGTACCGGGCGGTGGCGTGATGCCCAGGGTCACCGTGACCGTGCGCGACACCGGCGGAC
>NZ_JBFBAO010000524.1:0-3606 GCF_040682255.1 Micromonospora sp. NPDC051296
CCAAGCGTATATAGGGGGGGGGGTCCCCCAGGGGGCGTGGCGTTCGATCGCCCGGTGGCGGACCGGTCAGCTCGGCACCTTCAGTTTCGGATTGTCGGCGAGGAAGGCATCGGCCCGGCCGGCCCGCAGTTCGGTGAGGAAGCGGCGACCGACCTGGGTCAGCTCCTCGCCCCGGTAGGCGTTGCCCCGGCCTACTCCCGCGCCCGGCAGGCCGACCAGCGTGAACGCGTCCGGCGACAGCCCGCTGAGGGCGTACGCGAATTCCACGATCTTTCGCCCGCCGACGTAGACCAGCATGTCCCCGAGCGCCCCGACCACCTGCTCGATCCGCTCGGGTTGGCGGGCCAGGTCGTCGTCGAGCATCTTGAGCACCAGCGCCCGGATCAACTGCTGCTGGTGGCGCTGCCGGGTGTAGTCGCCACCGGACAGGTAGCGCTGGCGGGCGTAGTCGAGCGCCTGCCAGCCGTTGAGGTGCCGGTCGCCGGGCTCGTAGACCATCTGCGGACCGGTGTAGCCGCCCACTCCGGGGCCCGGTTCGCGGTGCTTCCCGTCCGGCTGGCGGTGCCGCGAAACCACCCGCTGGTCGACTTCGATGTCGACGCCGCCCAGGCTGTCCACCAGCTTGTCGAAGCCGCCGAAGGTGAGCACGGCGCCCGCGTCGATGCGCAGGCCGGTGTAGTCGCTGACCGTCCGGCGCAGCAACTCGTACCCCTGTGCCGGGTCCGGTTGCTTCGGCCGGTCCGGCACCCGGCTGCCGTAGCTCATCGCGTGGGTGAGCTTGGTCCGCCCGCCGCCGTAGCCGGCCGGCGGGAACGCCGGGATGTCCACCACCAGGTCGCGGGGGAGCGAGAAGAGGTACGCCCGGGACAGCCCGGCCGGCACGTGCAGGATGAGCACGGCGTCGGCGTTCGGCCGCCAGCCGGGCACGCTGACTCGGGTGTCGATGCCGACCAGCAGCAGGTTCAGCGGACCTTTGATGTCCGCTCCCGGCGGCGGGGTGCTCGGACTCGGGCTCGGGCTCGGCTGCGCGCTCGGCGGTGCGGTCGGGCTGGTGGAGCCGGCGGTCGGCACCGTCCGGTCGTCGCTGACCGCCCGGGCCACCACCACCGCGCCGACGGCCAGCACGGCCAGCGTGACCAGACCGGCCAGCACCAGCGTCAGCCGTCTCCGGTTCCCTCCGAGCACCATCCCCCGCCTCCTTCTGCCGTACCGACCCAACGCCGTGAAACGGGCTCAGGGTTGCCTCCCGGCCCAGCATGGTGCCGGCGTGCCGGCCCGGCGACGGCCGGCCCGCTATGGGCCCGCCCGCCAGCCCGTGCCCGGCGCGGTGCGCCGTCGGGTGCGCGCTGCATGATCGCGCGGAAACCACTCCTGGCGCGAGAGCTACTCGGGAGTAATGATGCGTGCATGCGGTACGACGTGGTCGTCATCGGGTCGGGCTTCGGCGGCAGCGTCGCCGCGCTGCGACTGGCCGAGAAGGGGTACTCGGTCGGCGTTCTGGAGGCCGGCCGGCGCTTCGCCGACGACGAGTTCCCACAGACCTCGTGGCGGCTGCGGCGCTTCCTCTGGGCCCCGAAGTTGGGCTGTTTCGGCCTGCAACGGATCACCCTGCTGCCGGCGGCCGATCGGCGGGCCGGCGGCGGGGTGCTGGTGCTGTCCGGAGCGGGGGTCGGCGGCGGCTCGCTGGTCTACGCCAACACCCTCTACGAACCGCTGGACGCCTTCTACGCCGACCCGCAGTGGCGGGACATCACCGACTGGCGGGCCGAGCTGGCTCCGCACTTCGACCAGGCGAAGCGGATGCTCGGGGTGACCACGTACCCGATCGTCACCGGGGCGGACCGGGCGATGCGGCGGGTGGCCGAGCGGATGGGGGTGGGGCACACCTTCCAGGCCACCCCGGTCGGTGTGCACATCGGCCGGCCGGGGGAGCGGGTCGCCGACCCGTACTTCGGTGGCGTCGGGCCGGAGCGTACCGGCTGCACCCACTGCGGCGCCTGCATGACCGGCTGCCGTTACGGTGCGAAGAACACGCTGGTCAAGAACTATCTCTGGCTGGCCGAGCGGCTCGGTGCCCAGGTGCACCCGCTGACCACGGTGACCGCGGTCCGGCCGACCGGCGACGGCTACCAGGTGCACACCGAGCGGACCGGCGCCTGGCTGCGCAAGCGCCGGCAGGTCATCCACGCCGACCAGGTGATCTTCGCCGCCGGGGCGCTGGGCACCCAGCGGCTGCTGCACGAGATGCGCGACCAGGATGCACTACCCCGGCTCTCGCCCCGGCTGGGCGAGCTGACCCGGACCAACTCGGAGGCGATTCTCGGCGCCTCGATACCGCGTCGACGGGCCTGGGAGCGAGGGGTGGACTTCACCGAGGGGGTGGCGATCACCAGCTCGTTCCACCCCGATCCGCAGACCCACATCGAGCCGGTCCGCTACGGGCGGGGCTCGAACGCGATGGGCCTGCTCCAGTCGCTGCTGGTCGACGGTGGGCCGCACCGGGTGCGCCGCTGGCTCGGGCAGCTCCTCCGGCAGCCGGCCCGGGCCGCCCGGATGCTGTCCGTGCGCGGGTGGTCGGAGCGTACGGTGATCGCCCTGGTCATGCAGTCGGCGGACAACTCGCTGACCACCCGGGTGCGGCGCGGGCCGCTCGGTCGCCGGCTGGTCTCCGGCCCCGGGCACGGCACCCCCAACCCGACCTGGATCCCGGCCGGCAACCAGGCGGTCCGGCTGCTCGCCGAGGAGATCGACGGTACGCCGGGCGGCGCGCTGACCGAGCCGTTCGACATCCCGATGACCGCGCACATCCTGGGCGGGGCGGTGATCGGCGCGTCCCCGGCCGACGGGGTGATCGACCCGTACCACCGGGTCCACGGCCACCCCGGCCTGCACGTGGTCGACGGCGCCGCCATCTCGGCCAACCTGGGCGTCAACCCGTCCCTAACCATCACCGCCCAGGCCGAACGCGCAATCTCCCTCTGGCCCAACAGGGGTGACCAGGATCCCCGCCCACCTTTGGGATCGCCCTACCGCCCCCTACCCCCAGTCCCCCCACACCACCCCGCCGTCCCCCCAACCGCCCCCGCCGCCCTCCGCCCCTAGCCGCCCGCCGACCGACACGCCGCGATCTTGCACTTTGCGTCGCCGCAAAAGGTGCATAAAGTGCGTAACGGCGACCGAAAGTGCATGATCGGCGATGGCGGGCCGGAAGGGTGGTAGGCGAGGGGAGGCGTCGTCACGCTGGGTAGGATTGCCGGCTATGAGCCTGCCGCGTCCTGTCCTCGTGGTCGACTTCGGTGCCCAGTACGCCCAGCTGATCGCGCGCCGGGTGCGTGAGGCTCGGGTCTACTCCGAGATCGTCCCGCACACCATGCCCGTGGCCGAGATGCTGGCCAAGAATCCGGCCGCGATCATCCTCTCCGGCGGTCCGGCCAGCGTCTACGAGCCGGGCGCCCCGCAGGTCGACGACGGGCTGTTCACCACGGGCGTACCGGTCTTCGGCATCTGCTACGGGTTCCAGGCGATGGCCCGGTCGCTCGGCGGCACGGTGGCCCGCACCGGCAGCCGCGAGTACGGCGGCACCCCGCTGCGCCCCCGCCTGCTCGA
>NZ_JBFBAO010000525.1:0-3575 GCF_040682255.1 Micromonospora sp. NPDC051296
GTCCGCGCCCGGCCGGGCCAGTCGGCACCGGATCGCGGATCCGGCCCGGGACGCTGCGGCGGTCGGCACTCGGACTCCAGGTGGTCGAACGTGGTGACCAGCGCGAACGGCAGGTCGAAGTTGATGTGCGCGTTGACGCCGGCCGCCGCCGAGGGCAGCGGCCGCGCGTCCGGGCCACGCGTCCGCTCGAACAGGCACGTCCAGGCCTTCGGGGTGCCCGGGCTGGAATCGCTCCACAACCGCAGCGCGTCGAAGTAGCGGGCCGCGAACTCCACGTCCAGCCGGGACAGGAAGCCCGGGTCGACGAACCGGTCGGCGTAGAGACCGTCCAGCACGCTGGTGGTGATGACGAGGTACAGCTTGTTGAAGTCGGCCAGCGGGTTGCTGTGCAACAGCGGCGGCAGCCGGACCAGCATGTCCTGGAGCTTGGTCAGGTGGTCGACGACGGCGGGCACGTCGGCCGGGTGATCGGCGAGGAGGTCGACGATATCCCGGTGCACGGGCCCCCAGACCGCTTCGCTCATGCCGGCACTCCGCTGCGCTCCATGCCGACAGGAGGCACGACCGCACTGAGCCTGATGATTCGCTCGCTACGCTCGCTCATGCCGCCTCCACGCTGCTCGCCTGACGCCGCCGTGCCGACGCCGGGCACAGCCTCTCAGGCGGGCGGCCCGGCGACATCAGTAGAACGACGTATCCGACACCTACGGCCGGCTGCGAAGGAAGATGGCGCTGGCCTGGACCCGGGTACGTACCTGGAGCTTGTCGAAGATGTGCGACACGTGGACGCCGATGGTCCGCTCGCTGATGAACAGCCGCTGGCCGATCTCCTTGTTGGTCAGGCCCTCGGCCACGGAGGCCAGCACCTCCCGCTCCCGGGCGGTCAGGGCGGCGAGTTCGTCACCGCCCTCCCCGGCCGGCGTCGCGGCCCCCGCCGGCGGGCGCTCCTCCAGGGTGACCCGGGCCCGGCCCGCGAGGGTACGGATCTCGTCCGTCAACGGCACCGCGCCGAGCCCCTGAGCCATCTGGTACGCCTGGCGGAGCAGCTTGCCGGCGGTGGCGGCGCGGCGCCGGCGGGCCAACAGCGCCTCGGCCTGACGAAGCCGGGAATAGGCCGCCGGATACGGGTGGTGGCGGTGGTCCCACTCGGCCGCCGCCCGCGCCCACAGGTCCGGATCCGCCCCGTCCAGGCGGCTCACCTCGGCCGCGCAGAGCGCCAGATACCCGTCGACCACGTCGCGTACCGGCCGGGCCGCGCGCTCACTCCGGCCGGCCACCCGGTCGGCGATCTCCCGCAGCAGGCGTACCGCGTTGCCGTCCACCGCGACCGTGCGGCTGGCGTGCGCCTCGGCCTCGGCGCGCAGGCCGTGCCAGACCAGCACGGCGAGGATGACCAGGTCGTCGGAGCGGGTCTCGGTCAGACCCCGCTGCACCGCGTGCCGGGCCACGTCGTGCCGCCCCTGCCACATCGCCAGCCCGGCACGCAGGGTGAGCAGCGGGATGACGTGCCGGGCACCGCCGCCGGCCAGCATGGTGGCCACCGCGTCCAGGTCCCGGTCGGCGGCGGCGACATCGCCGTAGCCGACCGACAGCCGGCAGCGGGCCAGCAGCAGCTCGACCGCGTCCGCGCCCGACGGGCGGTGCCGCAGCGCCGCCGCGACGACCTTCTCCGCCTCGGCCCACTGCCCCACCCGGAACAGACCGTTGGTGGCGATGGCCAGCAGCCGGGTCTCGTACGTGCGGCCCAACCCCAGCTCGGCCACCCGCTCGGCACCCCGGCGGGCCACCACCACCCCCTCCTCGAGGATGTTCAGCGGCCCGGTCAGCAGCTCGGCCAGGTGCAGGTACGCCAGCGCCACGTCCTCCGGACTACCGGCGCGTTCGGCGGTCGCCAGCGCCCGACGCAGCACCGCCAGGCCGGCGTCCGGATCCTCCAGGTACGCCTCGGAGAAGCCCAGCGCCGTGCTGGCCCGCACCACCTCCGTGGTGGCCCCGTCGACCTGCTCGGCCAGCGCCAGCGCCTCCCGGGCCCGCTGGCCCGCGTCGGCGTACCGGCCGAGTTGCAGCAGCAGCTCCGCCAGGTGGGCGGCGGCGGTGGCCCGCTGTCGGGGCGTGCAGTCGGCACTGTCCAGCGCGTGCTGGTACTCCGCCTCGGCCAGCGCCGACCGGCCGGCGGCGGTCAGGTAGCGGGCCCGGCGGATGTGCAGCTCGCAGGCCGGGTGGTCGGTGCCGGCGGCGGCCAGTTCCTCCAGCAGCGCCAGCGCCCGGGCGTGCTCGCCGCAGTGGTGGGCGGCCTCGGCCGCGTGCCCCAACAGGGCGGCCCGGTCCGCGCCGGGCAGCCCCTCGGCCAGTTGCACCGCCACCGACCAGTGCCGGTGCGCCTCGGCGTAGCCGTACAGCCGCTCGGCCTCCTCGGCGGCGGCCACCGCCGACGGCAGCGCCCGCTCCGGTTCCCCGGCCAGCCGCCAGTGGTGGGCCAGCCGCGCCTGGTGCAGCTCGGCCGGTGCCGAGGTCAGCGCCTCGGCGTAGCTGCGGTGCAGCAGCGCCCGCTCGGCGGGCAGCAGCTCGCCTTCCAGCACCTCGGCGACGAGTCGGTGACGCAGCCGGTAGCCGTCATGGGAACCGACCAGCAGCCGGTGGGAGACCGCCGCGCGGACCGCGTCGAGCAGGTCCTGCTCCGGCAGCCCGACCACCCGGGCGAGCAGCCAGTGCTCGACCGGCTCCACTCCGGCGGCAACCGCGTGCACGGCCCGGTGGGCCGGCTGGGGCAGGGCGTCCACCCGGGCCAGGAAGACCTCGCGCAGGGTGTCGGACGGCCCGTCACGGCCGTCGCGCAGATCGCGGGAGAGCTCCTCGACGACGAACGGGTTGCCGCCGCTGCGCTGCCAGAGCCGCTCGGCCGCCTCGGGGGCGAGCGGCCGGCACCCGACCGCCGCGGCGAGCTGCTCGGTGCCGGCCCGGTCCAGCGGGGCCAGGTCGAGCACCCGCACCGAACGCAACCGACGCAGCTCGGTGAGCACCCGACGCAGCGGGTGCGCCCCCTGCAACGACTCCGAACGCACTGCGGCCAGCACCGACAGCTGGAGGTCGCCGAGGCCGGCGAGCAGGTAGAGCAGCAGCTGGCGGGTGGTCCGGTCGACCCACTGGAGGTCGTCCAGGACGAGCACCACCGGGCGTCCCCCGGCGATGACGCTCAGCCCGCGCGAGACCCGCTCCAACAGCGCGCCCGCGCCGTCCGGGCCGGCCGCGTCCTCCGCGAACACCGCGAGCAGCGCGCGGACCGAGGCGGCGGCGGGCGGAGCCAGATCGGCGTCGAGGCGACGCAGCGCCTGGCGCAGCGGATGCATCGGCGAGGCGTCGCCGATGTCCAGACAGGAGCCGGTGAGCACCAGGGCACCCGCGTCGCCCAGCCGCTCGCCGACCTCGCGCAGCAGGCGGGTCTTGCCCACGCCGCTCTCGCCGGTGAGGAAGACCGCCGCCGTGTTTCCGTCCGGGCTGACCTTGACGTCCTTCACCTGCGCCGCGAACCCGATGAACGGGGCGTGGCCGAGATCGTGGAGCACGATGGTTCCGTT
>NZ_JBFBAO010000526.1:0-3574 GCF_040682255.1 Micromonospora sp. NPDC051296
GGCGGCGCCTTCCCGGGCGCCGCCACCACCCCCTCCCCCCTGCGCAACAGTGAGGAGATCGACACCGTGAACACCACCGTGGGACGCGGCGCCGCCCCACCATCCTTCCGGCCGTCGGGCCGGTTCCGCCGGATGCTCTCCGTGGCCGCGGTCGCCGGGCTCGTCGCCGGCGGTCTGGTCGGGGTCGCTGCCCCGGCCTCGGCGGCCGAACCCGAGTCGCGCACCTTCACCAACACGGTCAATCCCATCCTCGGCGACGGCAGCTACTACTCGGCCGACCCGGCGCCCGTCGTCGTGAAGGCCGGCGCGCCGGGCAACGACACCGGCACGGACCAGCTCTACATCTACACCGGCCACGACCAGGCCGGACCGTCCACCAACGACTTCATCATGAACGAGTGGGGTGCGTTCCGGACCACCAACGTCGAAGCCGGCGAGTGGACCCACTTCCCGTCGCTGATGCGTCCGGAAGCGGTCTTCGCCTGGGCCACGGCCGGACGGGCGTACGCGGGTCAGATGGTCCAGGGCGTCGACGGGCGCTACTACTGGTACGTCCCGATCCACGAGCGCAACAGCCCGGCGTCCGACAAGTTCGCGATCGGCGTGGCCGTCTCGGACAGCCCGACCGGCCCGTGGACCGACCACGCGGGCGGGCCGATCATCTCCCAGCGGGTGCCCACGGCCAACACCATCCACAACATCGACCCGACGATCCTCATCGACGGGCAGGCCCCCAACCAGCGGGTGTACATCTGGTGGGGCTCGTTCAGCAACCTGCGCATGCTCGAACTCCAGCAGGACATGAAGACCACGATCGGCAGCCCGCGCACCGTCACGGGACTGACCGGCTTCTTCGAGGGCGCCTGGATCTTCAAGCGCAACAACACCTACTACATGGCGTACGCCGGCAACAACGCCGGCCCGACCTCGCAGTGCACCCCGGCGAACTACCACGCCTGCATCGCGTACGGGACGGCGTCGTCGCCCGAGGGACCGTGGACCTACCGGGGAACCATGCTCCGGCCGGTCTCCTCGACCACGAGCCACCCGGGCATCCTGGAGTTCAACGGCAAGTGGTACCTCGCGTACCACACCGCCGACGCGGTCGGCGGCGGCCACTTCCGCCGTTCCGTGGCGATCGACCCGGTCGAGTGGGACGACACGCAGACCCCGCCGCGGATGAAGCTCGTCACGCCGACGCCGGCCAAGGGACGCGACCTCACCCCCCGGCCGAACATCGCCCAGGAGGCCAGGGTCACCGTCTCCAACGAGCCGGTACCCACCCAGTACTGGGTGAAGGCGCTCAACGACGAGATCGTCCGGTCGAACCCGCTGCCGCCGGACATGTGGGGCACCTGGACCGGCAACAACCCGCCCCAGCAGTGGGTGCAGTACACCTGGGACCAGCCGATGCGGATCTCCGGTTCGCAGATCGACTTCTGGAACGACCAGCCGCAGGGCAGCGGAGTCGGCGTGGCCGCGCCGGCCCGCTGGCGCATCCAGTACTGGAACCTCGACACCGGCCAGTGGGCCGACGTGCCGAACCCGAGCGGCTTCCCGACCAGCACGCAGGGCTTCCAGAACACCACGTTCGACGCGGTGACCACCACACAGGTCCGCGCGGTGTTCGACGCGTCGACCAACGGCAGCACCTACTCGGCGGTGGCGGTCGAGGAGTGGAAGATCCTCGCCGCGCAGCCGAGCACCGCCGTCACCGCACCCACGATGACGGTCGAGGTGGGCGAGACCGACCTGCCCGACACCCTTCCCGTGTCGTTCGGCAGCGAGACGCTGCGGGTGCCGGTCTACTGGGACGCGGTCAAGCCGGAGGACGTCGCGGCGCCTCGGACGTTCACGATCCAGGGCACCGTGCTCGGCTACGCCGCCGGGCGGGTATCCGCGCAGGTCAACGTCATCTCGCCGGATGACACCGAGGGCGACGAGACCGCGCCGACGGTGACGCTCACGCCCAGCGGCAGCGCCGGCAGCGCCGGCTGGTTCCGGTCGGCGGTGCGGGTGCGGGTCGCCGGTGTCGACGACCGTGGTGGCCGGCTGGCCATCTCCTCGCAGGTGAACAACGGCCAGCCGACCGTCGCCAACGACGTGCGGTTCGTCGACGTCAACGTCTCCGGGGACGGGCAGCACACCGTCACGGCGACCGCGACCGACCGCGCGGGCAACGTCTCGGCGCCGGCGAACCTCGCCGTACGCATCGACGCCACCGCACCGGTCAGCACGGCCACCGTGAACAGCACCAACCGTTCGGTCACGGTGACCGCGACCGACGCCACCTCCGGGGTGGCCCGGATCGAGTACGCCATCGGCACCGGTGCGTGGACCACGTACAGCGGCGCCATCACGGCACCCGACTCGAACCGGCACACCGTGTCGTTCCGGGCGCTCGACGTGGCCGGGAACCTGGAGACCGCCAAGTCGGTCGTCCTCCCGGCGGACCTGTCCGGGCCGCTCACGGGCAACATCGCGCCCATCGCGACCCCGACCGCCTCCTACACGGCGAGCTGGAACAGCGTCACCGCGCTCAACGACGGCGCCGACCCGGCGAGCCCGAGCCAGGCGCAGATCTGGGGCACCTGGTCCGGCACCCGTCCGGCCACCCAGTGGGTCCAGTACGACTGGGCCCGTCCGGTGCGGATCATCGGCACGGAGCTGAAGTTCTGGCGGGACTCCAACCAGGGTTCCGGCGAAGGTGTCGCCCAGCCCGACGGGTGGGTGCTGCAGTACTGGGACGAGGCCGGCTCGGCCTGGCGGGACGTGACCGGCGCAGGCAACTACGGCACGAGCACGACCGCGTTCAACAACGTCACCTTCGACCCCGTCACCACCTCGCGGGTGCGGGCCACGATCCGGGCCAACGGCAACGGCACCACCTACTCCGCGGTCGCGATCACCGACTGGCGGGTCTTCGCCGACGACCCGGGTGTCCAACCCACGTTGCCGGTCACGGTGACCGCCCAGGCGCGGTGCGTCGCCGGTAAGGCGTACGTCGCGGTGCAGGCGCGCAACGACCACACCGCGGCGGTGAACATCACGCTGGAGACCGCGTACGGCGAGCGTTCCTTCGCGAACGTCGCGCCGGGCGGGAACGCCTTCCAGCAGTTCGCCACCCGGGCGGGCTCGGTCCCGGCCGGCTCGGCGACCGTCCAGGTCACCGGGTCCGTCAACGGCAAGGACGTGACGACTGTCGTCACCGAGCAGTACTCCGGCGTCAACTGCACCGCCGACCCCCGTCAAGCCCAGTAACCACGAGTGATAACGGAGCATCGAGATGAACGTGTGGAATCGTAAGCGGCTTCTCGTGGCGGGTGCCGCGGGTGCCCTGCTGGCCGGGTCGGTGGCGGTGGGGTCGCCGGCTCTGGCGGAGCCGGGTGACGAGTCGGATGTGCGGGTGACCGTGGACATCGAGCCGATCAGGGAGCCGGGTGTCCTGGCGATGTCGATCGCTGGTGACTCGGTCGCGTTGGCCGAGGACGGGTCGACGTTGCTGGTGCGTCAGTTCGTGGGCACGCTGCCGACGGTGACGGTGACTGACACCCGTACGGCGGATGAGGTGCCG
>NZ_JBFBAO010000527.1:0-3562 GCF_040682255.1 Micromonospora sp. NPDC051296
AGGCCGCCGATCGCGAGATGCTGCGGGCCAAGGTTCGGCCGCGTACCTCCTGACCAGGGGTCAGCGACGGGCCAGCTCCGGATCGCCGGCCAGGCGGGCGGCCCGGTCGGCCTCGCCGAGCGCGTCGAGCACGCCGTCCAGGTCTCCGGCCAGCGCCAGGTCGAGGTTGTACGCGGTGTACCCGATCCGGTGGTCGGTGATCCGGTTCTGCGGGAAGTTGTACGTGCGGATCCGCTCGGAGCGGTCCACCGTGCGGACCTGGGCCTTGCGGGCGTCCGACGCTGCCGCGTCGGCCTGCTCCTGGGCGGCGGCGAGCAACCGCGCGCGCATGATCCGCATGGCCTGTTCCCGGTTCTGCAACTGGGACTTCTCGTTCTGGCAGGACACCACGATGCCGGTGGGCAGGTGCGTGATCCGCACCGCCGAGTCGGTGGTGTTCACCGACTGGCCGCCGGGCCCGGACGAGCGGAACACGTCGATCCGCAGTTCGTTGGGGTCGATGGTGACATCGACCTCCTCAGCCTCGGGCAGCACCAGCACCCCGGCGGCGCTGGTGTGGATGCGCCCCTGCGACTCGGTGACCGGGACTCGCTGCACCCGGTGCACGCCGCCCTCCCACTTCAACCGGGACCAGACGCCGTTGCCACCCTCGGGCACGCCCTTGGTCTTGATCGCCAGTGAGACGTCCTTGACCCCGCCGAGGTCGGACTCCTGGGCGTCGATCACCTCGGTGAGCCAGCCACGCCGCTCCGCGTACCGGGTGTACATCCGCAGCAGGTCGCCGGCGAACAGCGCGGACTCCTCGCCGCCCTCGCCGGCCTTGATCTCGACGATGACGTCCTTGGCGTCGTGCGGGTCGCGCGGGATGAGCAGCTCGGCCAGCCGTTCCTCCAGCCCCGGCAGGGTCGCCCCGATCGCCTCGGCCTCGGCCGCGAAGGAGGCATCCTCGGCGGCCAGTTCCCGCGCGGCGGCCAGATCCGCCCGGGCCTGCTCCAGCTCGGCGGCAGCCTTGTGCAGCGGGACCAGTTCGGCGTACCGGCGACCGACCCGGCGAGCGGTGCCCTGGTCGGCGTGGATGGCGGGGTCGGCCAGCCGCTTCTCCAACTCGGCGTACTCGTCGAGGAGGGCGGCCAGGCGCTCACTGCTCATGCTGGGGATCGCTCCTTACAGTCTCTTAGACGGCGGGGAGACCGGGACACAGACGGACGACGCCCGCGCCCGGCGAAACCGGACGCGGGCGTCGAACGAGGAGCTACTTGGCCTTCTTGGCCTGGACCTTGGCGTACTTCTGCTGGAACTTCGCGACCCGGCCAGCGGTGTCCAGGACGCGCTGCTTGCCGGTGTAGAACGGGTGGCAGGCGCTGCAGGTCTCGACGTGGATCGAGCCGCCCTTGGCGGTGCTGCGGGTGGTGAAGGTGTTGCCGCAGGAGCAGGTGACGTCGGTGGTCACGTACTCCGGGTGGATGTTGGGCTTCATGTCGCCTCGGTCCTCTCGTTGGTGGTCGCCGGGTCGCCCCCGTCGCGTGGTGCGCGCCGGTTGAGGGCGTGAACCGGAACCGGTGGCCGATTGACCAGTGTGCCACGGGCGTACGCCGGCCCGGAAATCGGGCCGCACCGCTGGTCCGGCAGCGACAACGTACGCCTCGCCTGCCGCATTCCCGCCCTCGCGCTGGGCATTCACCTGGCACGGCCGGACGGCCGCGTGCCCCGCCCGGGGCACGGACGGCGCACCCGTCCGCGGGCGCCCGTCGGGCGTCCGGCACGACCCAGGCGTACGACACGGAGGAGCCGATGGCCCGCCTGATCGCCACCCGAGGCCTGCCCGCCTCCGGCAAGACCACCTTCGCCCGGACGCTCCAGCCGGCCGTGGTCCGGGTCAACCGGGACGACCTGCGCCGGATGCTGCACGGCGGGCGGCTCTTCACCCAACGGGCGGAGTGGCAGGTCACCGTCGTCCAGCGGGCCCAGGTCGAGGCATTGCTGCGGGCCGGCGGCGATGTCTGCGTGGACGACACCAATCTGCGTTCCCGCACCCTGCGGGACTGGGCCGAGTTGGCCGCCCGGTACGACGCCGGGTTCGAGGTGCACGACTTCACCGACGTGCCGCTGGAGGAGTGCCTGCGCCGCGACGCCGCCCGTCCGGAGGCCGACCGGGTCGGCGAGCCGGCGATCCGGCAATTGCACGAGCGCTACCTGCGGTACCGGACACTGCCGCTGCCGGTGCCGCAGGCCCCCACCGGGCGGCCGGCCACGGTGCACCCGCCGTCGACCGAGCCGCCGGAGATCGCCCTGGCGGACATCGACGGCACCGTCTCTCAGGTCGCCGAAGGCGACTTCTGAGTGGCCGGAGAGGCTCCTGCCACTCGGGTGGTGAAGCTGAGGGGGCGCAGCCGAACCGGCTGCGCCCCCTCAGGTCGCTTCCCCGGGGAGGGTCACTCCCCCGGCGTCGACTTGGCGATCTGCATCAGGAACTCGATGTTGGTCCGGGACTGCTTGAGCCGGTCCAGCAGGAGGTCGAGCGCCGCCTGCGAGTCCAGCGAGTGCAGCACCTTGCGGAGCTTGTGCACGATGGCCAACTCCTCCGGCGCGAGCAGGATCTCCTCCTTGCGCGTACCGGACGGGTGGATGTCGATGGCCGGGAAGGTCCGCTTGTCGGCGATCTTCCGGTCCAGCTTCAACTCCGCGTTACCGGTGCCCTTGAACTCCTCGAAGATCACCGTGTCCGCCATGGAACCGGTCTCCACCAGCGCGGTGGCGAGGATGGTCAGCGAGCCGCCGTTCTCGATGTTGCGGGCCGCGCCGAGGAACCGCTTCGGCGGGTAGAGCGCGGTGGAGTCGATACCACCCGACATGATCCGGCCGCTGGCCGGCGCCGCCAGGTTGTACGACCGACCCAGCCGGGTCACCGAGTCGAGCAGCACGACCACGTCGTGGCCCAGCTCGACCAGGCGCTTGGCCCGCTCGATCGCCAGCTCGGCGACGGTGGTGTGGTCCTGCGGCGGACGGTCGAACGTGGCCGCGACGACCTCGCCCTTCACCGACCGCTGCATGTCGGTGACCTCTTCGGGCCGCTCGTCGACCAGCACCACCATCAGGTGGCACTCCGGGTTGTTGTGCGTGATCGCGTTCGCGATCGCCTGCAGCACCATCGTCTTACCGGCCTTCGGCGGCGAGACGATCAACGCCCGCTGGCCCTTGCCGATCGGCATGACCAGGTCGATCACCCGGGTGGTGAGGATGTGCGGCTCGGTCTCCAGCCGCAGCCGATCCTGCGGGTACAGCGGGGTGAGCTTGTAGAACTCCGGCCGCCGCTTGGCCTCGTCCGGCTCCATCCCGTTGATGGTGTCCAGCCGGACCAGCGGGTTGTACTTGTCGCGCCGCTGCTCGCCGTCGCGGGCCGCCCGCACCGCGCCGGTGATCGCGTCACCGCGCCGCAGGCCGTACTTCTTGATCTGGGACATCGACACGTACACGTCGTTCGGGCCGGCCAGGTAGCCGGTGGTCCGGACGAAGGCGTAGTTGTCGAGCACGTCGACGATGCCGGCCACGGGG
Organism: Micromonospora sp. NPDC051296; assembly: GCF_040682255.1. Classification (NCBI taxonomy): domain Bacteria; kingdom Bacillati; phylum Actinomycetota; class Actinomycetes; order Micromonosporales; family Micromonosporaceae; genus Micromonospora; species Micromonospora sp. NPDC051296. The sequence continues at coordinate 3,553 of NZ_JBFBAO010000527.1, forward strand.
ACGAGCACGT
>NZ_JBFBAO010000528.1:0-3548 GCF_040682255.1 Micromonospora sp. NPDC051296
CATCCAGACCGTCTGCCTCGGCCAGGCGGCCTCCGCCGCGGCGGTGCTGCTGTCCGCGGGCACCCCGGGTAAGCGGATGGCGCTGCCGAACTCGCGGATCATCATCCACCAGCCGGCCACCGAGGGCGGCTACGGGCAGGGCTCGGACATCGAGATCCAGGCCCGGGAGATCCTGCGGATGCGTACGCAGCTGGAGGAGATGCTCTCCCGGCACTGCAACCAGCCGGTCGAGAAGGTCCGCAGGGACATCGACCGAGACAAGATCATGACGGCCGAGGAGTCCCGCGAGTACGGGCTGGTCGACACGATCCTCAGTAGCCGCAAGAAGGGCCTGCTGGCCGCGAACGCCGCCAGCTGACCAGGTCGGGTCAGAGGTCGGCCGGGCACGTCGCCCGCCGACCTCTGACACACCCGTTTTGGGGGTCGGAGAAAGCCCCGACAGCGGGTAACGTCGGGTCCGTACCGCTTCGTCGGGCGACCGGCGGGGTGACAGAAGACGGGCGGAGCGCAGCGTCCGCAGGTCGTGGCCGGTCTTCGGCCGATGAGTGCAGGGAGAACGTAGGTGGCACGGATCGGTGACGGCGGCGACCTACTCAAGTGCTCCTTCTGTGGCAAGTCGCAGAAGCAGGTCAAAAAGCTCATCGCGGGCCCCGGGGTCTACATCTGCGACGAATGCATCGATCTCTGCAACGAGATCATCGAAGAGGAGCTGGCCGAGTCCGGCGAGGTGAAGTGGGAAGAGCTTCCCAAGCCGATGGAGATCTGCCAGTTCCTCGACACCTACGTCGTGGGGCAGGAGCAGGCCAAGAAGGCGCTCGCCGTCGCGGTCTACAACCACTACAAGCGGATCCAGGCCGAGGCCGCCAACGCCCCGGGCTCCGGTAACGACGGCGTCGAGCTGGCCAAGTCGAACATCCTGCTGCTCGGTCCGACCGGGTGCGGCAAGACCCACCTGGCGCAGACCCTCGCGCGGATGCTCAACGTGCCGTTCGCCATCGCCGACGCCACCGCCCTGACCGAGGCCGGCTACGTCGGCGAGGACGTGGAGAACATCCTCCTCAAGCTGATCCAGGCCGCCGACTACGACATCAAGCGGGCCGAGACCGGCATCATCTACATCGACGAGGTCGACAAGATCGCCCGTAAGTCGGAGAATCCGTCGATCACCCGGGACGTCTCCGGCGAGGGCGTCCAGCAGGCGCTGCTGAAGATGCTCGAAGGCACCGTGGCGAACGTGCCACCACAGGGCGGTCGCAAGCACCCGCACCAGGAGTTCATCCAGATCGACACCACCAACGTGCTGTTCATCTGCGGTGGTGCCTTCGCGGGCCTGGACCAGATCATCGAGGCGCGTACGGGGCACGGCGGCACCGGCTTCGGCGCCCGGCTCCGCGCCGTCTCCGAGCGCTCCACCGACGACATCTTCAGCCAGGTGATGCCGGAGGACATGCTCAAGTTCGGGCTGATCCCGGAGTTCATCGGCCGCCTCCCGGTGATCACCAGCGTCCGCAGCCTCGACCGTACGGCCCTGGTGCGGATCCTCACCGAGCCCCGCAACGCGCTGGTCCGGCAGTACCAGCGCCTGTTCGAGCTGGACGGCGTCGAGCTGGAGTTCGAGCGGCCGGCGCTGGAGGCGATCGCCGACCAGGCGATGCTGCGCGGCACCGGTGCCCGCGGCCTGCGCGCCATCATGGAAGAGGTCCTGCTCTCCGTGATGTACGAGGTGCCGAGCAACCCCGATGCCGCCCGGGTGCTCATCACCCGCGAGGTGGTGCTGGAGAACGTGAACCCGACGATCGTCCCGCGCGAGTTCACCGGGCGCCGTGCCCGGCGCGAGCGCGAGGAGAAGTCCGCCTGATCCGGCCAGCCGTGCGGGCTCGCACTGCCCCCCGACCGCCGTTCGCCCGTACGCTGGCAGTCATGCGCGTCGCCGTCTGCCAGCTGAACTCCCGCGACGACCGGAAGGCGAATCTGGCCGCCGCGGAGGCACTGATCGACCGCGCCGCCGAAGCCGGCGCGGACCTGGTGCTCCTTCCCGAGTACGTCGACTATCTGGGGCCGGGCGCCGGGATGCCTGCACCGGAGCCGGTCGACGGCGAGGTCGGGCAGTTCTTCGCCGACGCCGCCCGCAGGCGGGGCGTCTGGCTGATCGCCGGGTCCTTCCACGAGGCCGGCCCCGACCCCGACCGCACCTGGAACACCACCCTGGTCTTCGACCGCGCCGGCACGCTCGCCGCCAGCTATCGCAAGATCCATCTGTACGACGTGGAGATCCCGGGCCGGGTCTCGTACCGGGAGTCGGCGACGGTGGCCCCCGGTGACCAGCCGGTGGTGGTGAATGTCGAGGGCCTCCGGGTGGGTCTGTCGATCTGCTACGACCTGCGTTTCCCGGAGCTGTACCGGCGGCTCGCCACCGATGGCGGCGCCCACCTGTTGGTGGTGCCGGCGGCGTTCATGATGCACACCGGGCGCGACCACTGGGAGGTGCTGCTACGCGCCCGCGCGATCGAGAACCAGTGCTTCGTCGCTGCGGCCGGCCAGACCGGTGACCACGAACCCGGTCGCACCTGTTACGGCCGCAGCATGGTGGTCGACCCGTGGGGGACGTTGCTGTCCCAGGTGCCCGACGGCCCGGGGTTCGCGGTCGCCGACCTGGATCTGGACCGCCTGGACCGGATCCGCGCCGAGCTGCCGAGTCTGGCCAACCGCCGGCTCTGACCACCGCTATCCCTGCAGCAGTACGCCCACCAGCGCGAGCCCGGCGATGGCGGCGGCGGTGACCAGCAACGCCGTGCTCATCCGGGAGGGGCCGCGCCGTGCCAGCCGCCCGATCGAGATCACGACGGCGAAGAGCACGAACGCTCCGATGAGCAGCTGCCAGAACGGCGCCAGCAGGCCGAGTAGCGCGCCCTCGGCGAGGACCGGGCTGGCGGGCCGGGACACGTCATCCATGCCAGACACTCTGGCACGCCCGCGCCGTTCGCGGTCGCCGGCGCGAGGACCCGCGGTTGCCGGCAGTCTCGCCTTCGGGGTAGCCCGGGCGGGATCGAGGACATCGACGGTCCATGATTTGCCTTCTTCGGGGCGTCCGCGTAACTTTCTCTCTGCACGGGGAAGGCCGGGGCAAACCGGCCGAGAACGGGCGCCAGGCTCGCGACGATGAAGTCGAACGCGAGGCTGAGACCGGGTGGTGCGTGAGTCTCCATGAGATGGAGTTGCGAACGCGAAGCCGACCGGGTAAGGTTCTGGAGCCGGCAGGAGCCGGGCGGGTCACCGCGAGGTGACTGGCCGGTCTGCGGCTCTCCACGACAGAAGCGAACGCCGGAAGGCGTGCGTCAACGTGGGCCCGAACGATCTTCGAAAATTACCCGATAGCTCGGGTTGACCTCGAAGAGCAGATCGGATAGCTTGGAGCGGTTGCCCCAGACACGGTTCCGGTTACTGGAATCGGCGGATGGTGTGTGGTTGTTCTTTGAGAACTCAACAGGGTGCTTGATAAGCCAGTGCCAAATTGATTATTACCCCGGACTGGTCAGGCTTTGTGTCTG
>NZ_JBFBAO010000529.1:0-3515 GCF_040682255.1 Micromonospora sp. NPDC051296
GTCGCCCCGCGGCAGATGCTGCGCGCGCAGGGCCCGACCACGCCGGAGTCGGCGCTGGCCGTGCTCAAGGGCTCGCTGGCCGGGCTCGGCGCGGCACACGCCCGCGGCGTGGTGCACCGCGACTACAAGCCCGAGAATGTGCTGGTCACCGGCGAGGGCGCGAGCAAGCTCGCCGACTTCGGCATCGCCATGCCGGCCGGTGCCAGCGCCGGTGCCAGCGTCACCGGGACGCCGCGCTACATGGCCCCCGAACAGTGGACCGGCGCCCCGGCCAGCCCGGCCTGCGACATCTACGCCGCCACCGCCACCTTCTTCGAGTGCCTGACCGGCCGTCCCCCGTACGACGGGCGGGACCTGGCCACCCTGCGCCAGCAGCACGCCCGCGCGCCGATCCCGACCGACCCGGCCCCGCGTCCGGTGCACGACCTGCTGCGGCACGGCATGGCCAAGCGTCCCGCCGACCGGCCGCGGCCCGCGCAGGTCTTCCTGGCCACTCTGGAGGAGGTGGCCGCCGGGGCGTACGGCGCGGACTGGGAGGAACGCGGGCTGCGGGAGCTGGCCCGGCGGGCCGCGCTGCTGGCCGCCCTCTTCCCGTTCCCGGACGGCACCGGCGGTGCCACCGCCGTGGCCAGCACCTCGCTCGGCGCCGCCCCGTCGACCGGTGACGGTGGCGAACGCACCGCGCCGCGGCGGGGACGCGCCCGGGCGGCGCTCGTCGGCGGTGGGCTGGTGGTGGCCGTGCTGGTCGGCGGTGCCGGGCTCAGTTACGCCGCCCGGAACACTCCGGTCGCCCCGGCCGGCGCGGCGAAGCCCGAGGCGAGGACGGAACTGACCGCCGACACGCCGCCGACCGGCGGGGTGCCCGTCTCGCCCACGCCGGAGGAGCCCGACGGTTCCACCACCCCGACCGCCGCCGCTCCACCCACCCCGACCAGCGGCACCACCACCCCGACCGGAACGACGCCAGCCACGCCGTCCACGCCGTCCATGACGCCCAGCGGCAGCCCGCCGCCGTCCACGCCGGCACCCACCCCGTCGACCAGCACCAGCCCGCCACCACCGCCGGACACCACCGGGCCCACGATCGCCCGGGTCGCGGCGAGCCCGACCGAGCTGGACCCGGCCGGCTGTCCGTACGGACCCACCGCCAGCATCGTCACCGCGCTCGTCAACGACGACCGCACGGCCGTGGGTGACCTGCGGGTCCGCTTCCGCTACACCATCGAGAAGCAGTCGTACGAGCAGAGCATGGCGCTGATCAGGAGTGGCCAGTTCCGTGGTGTGCTCGGCGACCTGCCGCGACCTGGATCCACCACCCGGATCCCGGTGACGGTCCTCGCCACGGATGCTGCCGGCAACACCACCGTCGGCGACTCGACGGTGTACGTGACGCTCTACTCCTTCTGCACGCCGGGCTGACCGGGCGCGCCCACCTACCAGGCCGACGACGAGCGGGAGACGCAGCGGTGACCCAGCCGGACGACACGACCGAGGCCCTGCCCACCCGCCGTTTGCCGGAGTCGACGGCGCACCTCGGTGCTGCCGAGCCGACGGTCGGCCTGGGGCCGACGTCGCGGCTGTCGAGGGACGACGCGACCGTCCACCTGGACGCGAGCCAGGCGACGGCCTCGCTGGATCAAACGGTGTCGCTGGACCGGACGGTGTCGCTGGACCGGACGGCCTCGCTGGACCAGACGGTGTCGCTGGACCGGCCGGTGCGGCATGCGCCACCGCAGGCGACCACGCAGGCCGCGCGTACCGGTGCGGAAGCCACCGTAACCGGGGCGGCGTTCGCCCCGGCGGGCACGGCCGGGGCGCGTACCGCTGCCGAACCGCTCGCGGCTCCGACCGCCGGCCCCGGCGGCGAGTTGCGGTTCGGACCCGGCGTGCCGGCCGCCCCACCGCCGGCGCCAGCCTGGCCGACACCCACGTCGCCACCGCGCCGCAGGTCGGCCTGGCGCCGGCTCGTCTCGGTGCTGTCCACCCTGCTCACCCTCGCGCTGCTCGCCGCCGTCGGGCTGTGGATCTGGCAGCGGCTCAGCCCGGTGGAGATCGCCGAGGTGAGCGTCGCCGTGCCCGGCCCGGCCGGCGAGCAGTGCGACGTCAGCGTCGACGTGGTCGCCACGGTGCGGACCAACGGCCGCGCGGGTGTCATCGAGTACCAGTGGCTGCGCTCCGGCAGCGCCCCCGGTGCCCTGCTCGAGGAGCGGGTCGGTTGGGGCCAGCGCACGGTGGAGCTGACCCTGCGCTGGTCGTTCAGTGGGGTCGGCACCACCACCGAGACCGCCACGGTGAACATCGTCTCCCCGACACCGGCGCAGGCGAGCACCGAGGTGGTCTACACCTGCCGGGGCTGACGCCAGGTCACCGCGGACGTTTCCCTCGCAGGGCACCCGGGTAGGTCGGGCCGGACCAAGAACCCGCCCCTGTGGAGGACCATCCGATGCGAGACAACTTCGGTGACGCGGTGGGGGACACCCTCCGTTCGATACTTCTCTTCCTGCCCAAGGCCGTCGCCTTCGTGGCGATCCTGGTGGCCGGCTGGCTGATCGCCAAGGCGGTCCTGAAGCTCGTTGACCGGCTGCTCGACCGCGTCGGCTTCGACCGGGCGGTCGAGCGCGGCGGGATCCGGCGGGCACTGGCCCGATCCCGCTACGACGCCAGCGAAATCGTCGCCCGGCTCGCCTACTACGGCGTGCTGCTGCTCACCCTCTACCTGGCCTTCGGCGTGTGGGGGCCGAACCCGATCTCCGATCTGATCGCCGGAGTCATCGCCTGGCTGCCCCGCGCCTTCGTCGCGATCGTCATCGTGGTCGTCGCCGCCGCCATCGCCAGCGCGGTGAAGGACATCATCTCCGGCGCGCTCGGCGGGCTGTCGTACGGCCGGCTGCTGGCCACCATCGCCTCGGTGTTCATCATCGCCGTCGGCGTCATCGCCGCGCTCAACCAGATCGGGGTCGCCACGGCCGTGACCACCCCGGTGCTGATCGCCGTGCTGGCCACCATCGGCGGCATCATGGTGGTCGGGGTCGGCGGCGGGCTGGTCCGGCCGATGCAGAGCCGCTGGGAGTCGTGGCTGTCCCGCGCCGAGGAGGAGTCGCGGGCCATCGCCGAGCACGCCCGCGCCTACTCCGCCGGTCGCCGCGACACCGCGGCGCACCTCGCCGAGCCGACGTCCCCGCCCACCACGCCGGCACCCGGCGCACCGACCTTCAGCGCGTCGACCTTTGCCGCTCCCGCCGCCACCCCGCCTGCCTCCGCCGGGCCCGCCGGCACCCCGCCCGTCGATGACCCGGAGGCCACCCAGGTCGTCAGCGCCCCCGGCATCGACCCCGACCCGACCACGCCGCTGCCCCGGCCGGACGACCCGGAGGCCACCCAGGTCACCTCGACCGGCCGGGACGTGCCGGCGCCGCGCGGCACCGACGACAGCGACTCGACCATGGTCCTGCCGAGGACCTCGAGCGCCACTGATCGGCGTCCCTTCTGACACCCCGCTCACGGAGTGAGCGCCC
>NZ_JBFBAO010000530.1:0-3513 GCF_040682255.1 Micromonospora sp. NPDC051296
GCGACCGCCGGCCACACCGGGACCGCGCGACACCCGCCTGCGGCGGGCCGGCCGGCTGAGCCGGATCGACGCGAAGTACTCGCCCTACCTCTACATCGCCCCGTTCTTCCTGGTCTTCGCGGTCTTCGGGGCGTGGCCGCTGGCGTACACCCTCTGGGTCTCGCTGCACGACTGGGACCTGCTCGGCAGCAACCCCACCTTCATCGGTGCGGACAACTACACCCGGCTGCTGGCCGACAGCGACTTCTGGCACTCGGTAGTCAACACCCTGGGCATCTTCGTCATCAGCACGGTGCCGCAGCTGCTCCTGGCGCTCTGGCTGGCCAACATGCTCAACCGGCACCTGCGGTTCCGTACCGGCTGGCGGATGGCGGTGCTGGTCCCCAACGTCACCTCCACCGCAGCCGTGGCGATCGTGTTCGGGGTGCTGTTCGGCCGCGAGTTCGGCATGATCAACTGGCTGCTCGACCTGGTCGGTGTCGACCCGATCGGGTGGAAGTCCAACCGGTTCGCCTCCTGGGTGGCCATCTCGGCCATGGTCGACTGGCGGTGGACCGGCTACAACGCGCTGATCTTCCTGGCCGCCATGCAGGCCATCCCCCGCGACCTGTACGAGGCGGCGGCGATCGACGGCGCGAACCGGGCCCGGCAGTTCTGGACCATCACCGTGCCGCTGCTCAAGCCGACGATCATCTTCTGCGTCATCATCTCCACCATCGGCGGGCTCCAGCTGTTCACCGAGCCCCGACTGTTCCACTCCGGCACCAACCCGATCCGGGGCGGAACACTGCGCGAGTCGCAGACGGTGACCATGTACATGTTCGAGAACGCCTTCGCGCCCTACTACAACTTCGGCTACGGCTCGGCGGTGGCGTGGCTGCTCTTCGCCCTCATCGCCATCGTGGCGGCGATCAACGTACTGATCATCCGCCGGCTCGGCGCCGGCGCCAAGCCGGACACCGGCAGGCGGAAGGGAGGCTCCCGATGAGCCGGCTGTGGCGGGCCAGCCCGCTGACATACGGCGCGCTGATCGCCGCCGCGGTCCTGTCGGTCTTCCCGATCTACTGGATGTTCGTGGTGGCCAGCCGCTCCAGCGACGCGATGGGGCAGCTGCCGCCGCCGGTCACCCCCGGGGGCAACCTGGGCGCCAACATCTCCCGGTTGTTCGCCAACACCGACGCGTACTTCCTGACCGGCCTGATCAACTCGGCGATCGTGGCGACCACGGTCACCGTCTCGGTGGTGTTCTTCTCCAGCCTGGCCGGGTTCGCCTTCGCCAAGCTGCGGTTCCGGGGCAGCAACGCATTGCTGATGGTCATCATCGCGACGATGATGGTGCCCACCCAACTCGGCATCATCCCGTTGTACATGCTGATGACGAAGCTGAACCTGAACGACCGGCTGCCTGCGGTGATCATGCCCGCGCTGGTCACCGGATTCGGGGTGTTCATGATGCGGCAGTACGCCGGCCAGGCGGTCAGCAACGAGCTGATCGAGGCGGCCCGGGTGGACGGCTGCGGCACCGCGCGGATCTACTGGAACGTGGTGCTGCCCGCGTTGCGCCCGGCCGCCGCCGTGCTCGGCCTGCTCACCTTCATGACCACCTGGAACGACTTCCTGTGGCCGTACGCGGTGCTGAACGACCCGGAGAATCCCACCGTGCAGCTGTCCTTGCGGGCCCTGTCCGACGGCTACTACCAGGACATGTCCCAGGTGTTCACGGGTACAGCCATCGCCACGCTGCCACTGCTGCTGGTGTTCGTCCTGTTCGGCCGCCAGATCATCGGCGGGATCATGGAAGGTGCGGTCAAGGCGTGACTGAGCTTCGATTTCCTGACAACTTTCTCTGGGGTGCGGCCACCGCGGCGTACCAGATCGAGGGCGCGGCCCGCGACGACGGGCGCGGCGAATCGATCTGGGACACCTTCAGCCGCACCCCCGGCAAGGTCCACGCCGGGCACACCGGCGACGTCGCCTGCGACCACTACCACCGGTACGCCGACGACGTCGCGCTGATGGCCGAGCTGGGCCTCCAGGCGTACCGCTTCTCGGTGTCCTGGCCCCGGATCCAGCCGGACGGCACCGGCCCGGTCAACCCGCGCGGCCTGGACTTCTACGACCGGCTGACCGACGCGCTGCTGGGCCGGGGGATCGACCCGATCATCACCCTCTACCACTGGGACCTGCCGCAGACCTTGCAGGACCGGGGCGGCTGGACCGCCCGGGACACCGCCGAGCACTTCGCCACCTACGCCTCCGCCGTGTACGCCCGGCTCGGCGACCGGATCGGCACCTGGACGACGCTCAACGAGCCGTGGTGCTCGGCGTACCTCGGCTACGGCAACGGGGTGCACGCTCCCGGGGTGCAGGATCCGGGCGCGGCCTTCACGGCCGTACACCATCTGCTGCTCGCGCACGGCCTGGCCGCCCAGGCGCTGCGCGCGGGCGGCGCCGGCCGGGTCGGCATCACCCTCAACCCGGCCGACGTACGCCCCGCCGACGCGAACAGCGCGGCCGACGCCGCCGCGGTACGCCTGGTCGACGGCCTGCACAACCGGATCTTCCTCGATCCACTGTTGGTCGGCGGCTACCCGGACGACGTTCGCGAGCACATCGCCCGGATCGTCGAGCCGACGTTCGTCCAGGACGGCGATGAGAAGATCATCGCTGCGCCGATCGACCTGCTCGGGGTCAACTTCTACGCACCGACCTACGTCGCCGGGCGGCCGGACGGCGCTGGTGGCGGTGGGGCGTACCCGGGGACCGAGGGAGCGGTGGAGTTCCTGCCGCCGGTCGGGCCGCTGACCGACATGGGCTGGATGATCGAGCCGGCCGGGCTGACCCGACTGCTGGAGCGCATCGCCACCGACTATCCGGCCGTGCCGCTGCTGATCACCGAGAACGGTGCGGCCTTCCCGGACAAGACCGCCGCCGACGTGACCAGCCCGCTGCCGGACGCCGACCGGATCGCCTACCTCGACGGTCACCTGCGCGCCGCGCACGAGGCCATCGCCCGGGGCGTCGACCTGCGCGGCTATCTCGTATGGTCATTGCTGGACAACTTCGAGTGGGCCGAGGGGTATCGCAAGCGGTTCGGCATCGTGCACGTCGACTACCTCACCCAGCGGCGTACACCGAAATCCAGCGCCCGGTGGTACCAGGAGGTGATCTCCCGGAACGGGCTTTGACGGCGAGGTGGTATCTCCGATGACGGGCGCGCAGCGGCCCACTCTGGAAGCGGTGGCACGACGGGCCGGGGTGTCCCGGGCCACCGTCTCCCGGGTGGTCAACGGCTCGACCACGGTCGCCGAGCCGATCCGGGAGGCGGTCCGCCAGGCGGTGGCCGAACTGGGGTACGTGCCGAACCTGGCCGCACGTACCCTCGTCACCCAGCGGACCGACTCGATCGCGCTGGTCATGCACCTCGTCACCGTTGCTCAACGTCGCCGCCTCGACCCGCTCCCGGTTCACGTACGTGCCGTTCAAACTGCCCACGTCCCGCACCGTGAACGT
>NZ_JBFBAO010000531.1:0-3509 GCF_040682255.1 Micromonospora sp. NPDC051296
ACTCGCTCGGCCTGCAACCCCGGGCCACCCGCACCGAGTTGCTGTCCGACCTGGATGCCTGGAGCCGGCTCGGCGTCGAGGGCCACCTGGAGGCGGAACGCCCCTGGCTGCCGTACCACGGGCTGCTGACGGCGCCGGCCGCGCGACTGGTCGGCGCGCTGCCCACGGAGACCGTGGTGATGAACTCGCTGACGGTCAACCTGCACCTGCTGATGGTGAGCTTCTACCGGCCCGCCGGGGAGCGGACCCGGATCGTCATCGAGGACACCGCCTTCCCGTCGGACAGCTACGCGGTGCGCAGCCAGGCCCGGTTCCACGGCCTCGACCCGGACACCACCGTGGTCCGGCTCAGGCCGCGCCCGGGTGAGGAGAACCTGCGGACCGAGGACGTCACCGCGTTCCTCAGGGCCGAGGGGCACACCGTCGCGCTGGTCCTGCTCGGCGGGGTCAACTACCTCACCGGCGAGCTGATGGATATCCCCACGATCACCGCCGCCGGCCGGGCCGCCGGGGCGGTCGTCGGCTGGGACCTGGCGCACGCGGCGGGCAACGTGCCGCTGTCGCTGCACGACTGGGACGTCGACTTCGCCGCCTGGTGCTCGTACAAGTACCTCAACTCCGGGCCGGGGGCGCTCGGCGGGGTCTTCGTGCACGAGCGGCACCACGGCGACGAGTCGCTGCCCCGCTACGAGGGCTGGTGGAGCACGGCGGCGGCCACCCGGTTCGAGATGGCCGCGGTCAGCCGGCCGCCGGGCACCGTCGAGGCGTGGCAGATCTCCAACCCGCCGATCTTCGCGATGGGCCCGGTCCGCACCTCGCTGGAGTTGTTCGACTCGGTCGGCATGCCCGCGCTGCGCGAGCGCAGCCTGCGGCTCACCGGCTACCTGGAGCGGCTGCTCGACGAGGTGACCATCGACCGACCGCTCACCGTGGTCACCCCGCGCGATCCGGGCCGGCGCGGCTGCCAGCTCTCGGTGCGCATCGGCGAAGGCAGCGCCAACGAGCTGACCAAGCGGCTGCGCCACGAACACGGCGTGATCGCCGACGCCCGGGAGCCGGACATCGTCCGGTTCGCCCCGGTGCCGCTCTACTCGACGTACCACGACTGCTGGCGGGTCGCCGACGCGCTGTCCGCGACTGTGGAGGCCTTCTCATGAGTACGGAACCTGACGAGATCGCCGTGGTGGGCGCCGGGCTGGCCGGCTGCCTGCTGGCCTGCTTCCTGGCCCGGCGCGGCTATCCGGTGGCGCTGTACGAGCGGCGGCCGGACCCGCGCACCGGGACGGCGGAGCGGGGACGCTCGATCAACCTGGCGCTCTCCGAGCGCGGCCTGGACGCGCTGCGCCGGGTCGGGCTGGCCGAGCAGGTGATGGTCGACGCACTGCCGATGCGCGGCCGGATGGTGCACCCGGTGGTGGGCGAGCCGGGGTTCCAGCCGTACAGCGTCTCCGGCGACCGGGCGATCAACTCGATCAGCCGGGGCGCGCTGAACAACGCGCTGCTGGAGGCCGCCGCCAAGCTGCCCGGGGTGCGGATCGCCTTCGACCACCGGCTGGTCGGGCTCGACCCGGCGACCGGGGAGATGACCTTCGACACCCCGCAGGGCTCGGTCACCGCGGGCGCCCGGGCCGTGCTCGGCACCGACGGCGCCGGTTCGGCGGTACGCGGGCAGCTGCTCGAACACGGCCTGCTCACCGAGAGCGTCGACTTCCTCGACTACGGCTACAAGGAACTCACCATCCCGCCGCTGGGCGGTGACTTCGCGCTCGACCCGGGCGCCCTGCACATTTGGCCGCGCGGCACCTCGATGATGATCGCCCTGCCCAACCCGGATCGTTCCTTCACCTGCACGCTGTTCTGGCCCACCCACGGCACCGCCAGCTTCGCCTCGCTGGGCAGCAAGGCGGCGATCGAGCGGCACTTCGCGCAGCACTACCCGGACCTGCTCCCGCTCGCCCCGAACCTGGTCGACGACTACCAGCACAACCCGGTCGGCGTGCTCGGCACCGTGCGGTGCGACCCGTGGCAGGTCGACGGGCGGGTCGGCCTGCTCGGCGACGCGGCGCACGCCATCGTGCCGTTCTACGGCCAGGGCGCGAACTGCGCCTTCGAGGACGTGGTGGAGCTGGACCGCTGCCTTTCCGAGTGCGCCGACGACTGGTCTGCGGCGTTGCCCCTGTTCCAGCACCGCCGGCAGGACAACGCCGAAGCGATCGCCCAAATGGCGCTGGCCAACTTCGTGGAGATGCGGGACAAGGTCGCCTCGCCGGTGTTCCAGACCCGCAAGAAGGTTGAGCACGCCCTGGAGCGGGGGCTGCCCGGCCGGTACGTCTCCCAGTACGAGTTGGTCTCCTTCTCCACCATCCCGTACGCCGAGGTGCGGCGTCGGGTCCGCCGGCAGTACCAGGTGCTCGGCGCGGTGGCGGCCGGCGCGGCGGCGGTGCTGGCCGGCGCGGCGCTGGCGTTGGGACGCGGGAGGCGAGGATGACGCGCTGGGATCCCCGGCTGATGGCCGGGCAGGCACCGGACGGGCCCGGCCTGCTGCGCAACTTCGTCGGCGGCGAGTTCGTCGACACCGGCACCCGGTTCACCAAGCGCAGCCCGGTGACCGGTGAGCCGGTCTTCGAGGTGGTCGAGGCGTCCTCGTCCGTGGTGGACGATGCCGTGACCGCGGCCCGGGCGGCGCTGCGCGGGCCGTGGGGCCGGATGGGGGAGCGGGAACGCGCCGAGGTGCTGCGCCGGGTCGCCGACGAGCTGGAACGCCGCTTCGACGACCTGGTCGCCGCCGAGGTCGCCGACACCGGCAAGGCCATCTCGCAGGCCCGGACCCTGGACATCCCGCGCGGCGCGGCCAACTTCCGGGCCTTCGCCGAGATCGTGGCCACCGCGCCGACGGAGTCGTTCACCACGGTCACCCCGACCGGTGGCCGGGCGCTCAACTACGCGGTACGCAAGCCGGTCGGTGTGGTCGCGGTGATCGTGCCGTGGAACCTTCCGCTGCTCCTGCTCACCTGGAAGGTCGCCCCGGCCCTGGCCTGCGGCAACGCGGTGGTGGTCAAGCCCAGCGAGGAGACGCCCGCCTCGGCGACGCTGCTCGCCGAGGTGATGGCCGCGGCCGGTGTGCCCGAGGGCGTGTTCAACCTGGTGCACGGCTTCGGCCCCGGTTCGGCCGGCGAGTTCCTCACCCGGCACCCGAGCGTGGACGCGATCACCTTCACCGGCGAGTCCGCCACCGGTGGCGCCATCATGCGGGCCGCCGCCGACGGGGTGAAGGCGGTCAGCTTCGAGCTGGGCGGCAAGAACGCCGGCCTGGTCTTCGCCGACGCCGACCTGGACGCGGCGGTCGCCGGCTCGGTGCGCTCCAGCTTCACCAACGGCGGTCAGGTGTGCCTGTGCACCGAACGGATCTACGTGCAGCGGCCGGTGTTCGAGGAGTTCACCGCCCGGCTGGCCAAGCGCGCCGACGAGTTGGCGTACGGCTGGCCGGCGGACGAGGCGACGGTGAACAT
>NZ_JBFBAO010000532.1:0-3505 GCF_040682255.1 Micromonospora sp. NPDC051296
GTAGTCGGCCGCGAGGTTGGACGCGTCGCCGGTGGCGAGATAGTCCTCCCACGCGGTGATCACCGTCTGCAGCCGGTACTCGGCCGGCCAGGTGGGGCGGCGGGCCAGGTACGACGTGGAGTACCGGGCCAGCGCGAAGGACCGCTGGGTGGCGTACTCGGAGAGCTGGTTGATGATGGCGTCGCCCTCGTACGGGCCCCGCTCCCGGGTGGGCGTGTCCTGGTAGAGGTCCTGCCGGGTCGCCTCGATCGAGTAGCGGCACATCTGCCAGACCCGGTCCAGGTCGGGATCGGAGCTCTCGAACGCCGCGTCGTCGTCGGACCACGGCAGTTTGAGCACGGCCGCCTCGACGGCGTCGGTCAGGTCCAGCGCCGGGTCGGCGACCAGTTCGACCCACCGGAACGCCCGGTAGCCCCAGTGTTCGAGCTGCTGCCAGCCGTCCCGCAGCGTCCACACCTCGCGGTAGGTCTGCCCGGCCCGCAGGTTGTAGCGGGCGCCGGTGGCGGTGCGCTCCTCCCCGAGCCGGATCTCCACCGTCTGGCCCGACGTGCCGAGCACCGACAACCGGATGCCGCCGACCACCGCCTGGCCGAGGTCGAGCAGCCACCGGCCCGGTTCGAGCCGCTCGACCGCGGCGGGGCGTTGGTAGGTGTAGGCCATGTTCGACACCCACGCCGGTTCCAGCCGGCGGCTGAGCGGTGCGGCGGCGGGTGCCTCCCAACCCCGGTCGTCGAAGCCGCGCGCGGTCCAGCCGACGGGCTCCTGCCGGGCGTCGAGATACTCCTGCGGCGCCTGGTAGTAGCCGCCGCCGGTGAAGCCCGCCGCCGGCCGCCACCGGCCCGCCCGCCGGGTGCGCCAGCCGTCGCCGGTCGCCACCACCTGGCGGGTCCCGTCGGCGAAGACGACCGCCAGTTCGGCGAGGAAGGCGCGTTCCTGCGGCGAGTAGCACAGTGCGGCGATCGCGTTGCGTCCCGGTACGAGCTGGGCGGTCACATCGTGGGTCTGGTAACGCGCCTCGCCGGCCATCGCCCGGACCGGGCCGACGCCGGCGACCGTGTCGTTGACCCACAGCTTGTAGACGTACTGCCGGGTCGGCTCGGGCGACTGCGCCGTCGCGTAGACGTACGCGGCGGCGATCGGCTTGTCGGGCAGCACGAACTCGGTACGCAGCAGCGCCCAGTCGTTGCTCTCGCCGAGCGTCGCCAGCAGCGACTGGCCACGGTCGAGGACGAGGTCGCCGCCGGAGACCGTGCCGCCGACGAACACGCCGGGTCCGGCGGTGAAGTCCTCGTTCACCACGGCCTTGCCGGCGGTGTCGGTGAACGACACCGAGTGGAAGCGTTGGGATTCGGTGCTGCCGTTGCGGAAACCGATGCCACCCGACGCGTACGTGGTGTCCACGGTGGTGTCGACCAGGACGTCGGCGAGGTAGGTGCGGATGGTGGAGCCGGCGAGTTCGACCCGGAGCCGGTGGGGCGTACCCGTCGCCACCGGCAGCCCGATCGACCGCTCACTCAGCACGGTGTACGTGCCGTTGCGCTGGACGTGGGTCTTCAACACGCCCGGCGAGCCGGCGCGCAGCTGCCAGAGGTAGTTGTTGCTGGCGTTCTGCGCCCGGAACCACAGGCTGGCGGCGACGGCCGTGATGGTGACCGACACGTCGAGAACCCCGTCGCGCAAGGCCACCGCGCCGTCGGGCGCCCAGATCGGCTGGGCGGTCCAGGTGTCGCCGGCCGCGGTGACCACGGCCTGTGGCTCGGACCAGGCCGAGACGAGACCCGGGGTGGCCCAGGTGCGGACCCGCCAGTGGTAGAGCGAGCCGGGCAGCAGTGGCGGACCGGCGTACTCGACGGCCGTGGAGTCGGCGCTGTCGACCCGACCGCTGTCCCAGACGACCCCGCCGCTGGTGAGCAGTTCGTCGCGGGTGTGCGCGACCTGCACCTGGTAGGCGACCTGCCGGGCCGCCGGACGCAGCGCCGGCACGATCCAGCTCAGCCGCGGCCGGTCGGGCGTCACGCCGAGCGGCGCGTCCAGCAGGTTGGTCAGCAGTCCGGTGGGCACGGGGCGGGACGCCGGCGCTGCCCCGGCCGGGGCGGCGCCGGCAGGAAGGCCGGTCGCGGCGCCGAGCACGACGGCACCGCCCGCCTGAATGAGATGTCGCCGGGAAAGGCCGGCTCCGGTTATGAACTCGCGCACGATCGACACTCCCTGGGATGAATCGTTTCAGGGAGGTTACGATCCCCCACTCGCCGCGTAAAGACTCCGGGCGTTGCCGGATCCGGCCAGCTCGGGCACACCTGGGCGGAGCCCGGCAGCGCGTGACTCAGCCCAGCGTCGACAGACGGTCGCCGAGGTCGGTGCGGCGGTAGTTGAGTCGCCGCCCGGACCGCTCCGCCACGATCAACCCCGCGTCGCGCAACGCGGTCAGGTGGTGCGACGCCGTCGCCGGGGCCAGGCCGAGCTGCGCGGCCACGTCTCCCGTGCTGGACGGCATCGTCACCAGCGTCAGGACCGCCGCCCGGGTAGCGCCGAGCAGCGCCGCCAACGGCGCGGGCGGTGGCGCGGGGGCCGCGAAAAGGGCACCCAACGTCCGCGGCGGGTACCACAGGGACCGGCCGGACGGGGACTCCATGATCCAGGCGTGCGCGCCCGTGAACGCCGTCGGCAGCAGAGCCAACGGGTGGCCGTCCAGGAACCACGGCGGATACTCCGCGTCCTTCAGATAGTCCAATTGCAGGGCGTCCGGGTCCCAGCGCAGCCGAGGATGCAGATCGGCCAGCAGCGCACGCGGACCGGGGAAGGCCGCCGTGGACGTCCGGTGGGCGATCTCGGCGTCGACCGTGGCCCGCAGTCGAGGCCACAGCGGCGCGAGCGCGACCTGGAAGTAGCGGCGGATCTGCGTGATGAGCGCGGGCAGCACGGCCGTCGGGTCCTCGCACGGGACGCCGGCCGCCCAGAGTTCCGCCGCCACCCGGTCCGGTGGGGTCGCGGCGATCGCGGCGAGTTCCGCCTCGAGCGTCGGGCGGGCGGTGTGCGGCGGCGGGGTCAGGAAGTCCGGGATCTGGCCGTTCGGGGTGACCAGCACGCGCCAGAGGGTGGGCAGCGCCGCCGGGGACACCCGCGGCGCCACGCGAGACCGCCAGCGGGCGTGCTGCCAGGACGTCGAACGCAACGCGAGGGCGCTCGTCACCACCTCGGCCATCGGAGAGTGGGCGAAGCGCAGCCGGAGCAGGTCGTCAGGGGTCAACGAGAGGCGCTTCACGCCTTCCATTCGAGCACGGTCGAACGGTTCGGCCAAACGCGCGCAAGCCGCATAGCTTCCCCCGCATGCACTACACGAAACTGGGGCGCACGGGGCTCACCGTGAGCCGGATATGTCTGGGAACGATGAACTTCGGGTGGCAGCTCGGGGAGGACGACTGCGGCACGCGCCGCGCCGGCTGCTCGAAAAGGTCGGCCGGGATACCCGGGGGCGCATCGGCCGCGATCGGGGCTGACCGTCGCT
>NZ_JBFBAO010000533.1:0-3464 GCF_040682255.1 Micromonospora sp. NPDC051296
GGCGAGGCGCTGGCCGGGTTCGGCCTCACCGAGCCCGGCTTCGGCTCGGACGCCGGTGGCACCGAGACCCGGGCCGTGCTGGACGAGGCGGCGGGCGAGTGGGTGATCAACGGCTCGAAGGCGTTCATCACGAACTCGGGCACCGACATCACCGTCCTGGTCACCGTCACCGCCGTAACCGGCATCCGGCCGGACGGCTCGAAGGAGCTGTCCACGATCATCGTGCCGAGCGGTACCCCCGGCTTCACCGTCGCGCCCGGCTACTCAAAGGTCGGCTGGACCGCCTCGGACACGCACGAGCTGAACTTCGACGACTGCCGGGTGCCGGCGGAGAACCTGCTGGGCGAGCGCGGCCGCGGCTTCGCCCAGTTCCTGCGCATCCTCGATGAGGGTCGGATCGCCATCGCCGCGCTGGCCGTCGGCCTCGCTCAGGGCTGCGTCGACGAGTCGGTCAAGTACGCGAAGGAGCGCCACGCCTTCGGCCAGCCGATCGGCAACTACCAGGCGATCCAGTTCAAGATCGCCGACATGGAGCTGAAGGCGCACACCGCCCGGCTGGCGTACTACGACGCCGCGGCCCGGATGCTGGCCGGCGAGCCGTTCAAGCGGCAGGCGGCGATCGCCAAGCTGCACGCCAGCACGATCGCGGTGGACAATGCCCGGGAGGCGACCCAGATCCACGGCGGGTACGGCTTCATGAACGAGTACCCGGTGGCCCGGTTCTGGCGGGACTCCAAGATCCTGGAGATCGGCGAGGGCACCTCCGAGGTGCAGCGCATGATCATCGCCCGCGACCTGGGGATGTGAGTCGCCCGGGTTAGTCAGCGCCGGCTCGGCTGGCCGCTGTCAGGTTTCGGCATCGACCGGTCGGGTGGCTGACGCTCCGGTGTCCGGTGTCGGGCCTGGCCCGTAATGTCCCGGGCCATGACTCTGGGTCATGATCGTTCGCCGGGCCCGCCCGCACCTGCCGGCCTTTCCGAGGTGCTGCGGGCACACCGCCGGGCCGCTGGCCTCACTCAGGCAGACCTGGCGGCCCGTGCTGGCGTCGGCGTGCGGACGGTTCGTGACCTGGAACGGGGACGCGCCTCACGGCCGCAGCGCACCACCGTCGAGCTGCTCGCCGGGGCGCTGGAACTGACCGGTGCGGTCCGGGCGGCGTTTCTGGCCGCCGCGCGCGGAGCGGGTGCCGCGGCACCACAGCCCGAGCCGGGTACCCGGCTTGACCTGCCACCACCGCCGGATCTGATCGGCCGCGATCGGGACATGACCGAGTTGACCACGATGTTGACCGACCCGCGCGGCCCCCGGGTGGTAAGCCTGGTGGGGCTGGCCGGCGTAGGTAAGACCGCACTGGCGTTAGCAGCGGTTCACGCGGTCGCCGCCGCCCATCCCGGTGGCGCCGCCGGGGTCCTGGTCGGTGCCGGGTCGGACGCGGCCGACGTGCTCGCCGCCTCGGTGACGGTCTTCGGCGCGGCGCGGGTGACGGAGCTGGCCGCCCGCCTCGGCGACCGCCGGGCGCTGCTGCTGGTGGACGCCGTCGAACGGGCGCCCGACCCGGTGGCCGGGACGTTGCAGCGGCTCGTCGGCGCAGTGCCGTCGTTGCGGGTGCTGGTCACCGGCCGACACCCGGTGGGACTGCCGGGCGAGTGGGTCCGCCCGGTGTCGCCGCTGGACGTGCCACCGCCGGGCGGCACCGATCCGGCGACGCTCGCCGGCTATCCGGCGGTGGAGTTGTTCACCGCGCGGCTGGCCCAGGTCCGGCGGGAGCCGCCGTCGGACGCCGAACTGCCGGCGCTGGCCGCACTGGTGCGGCGGCTGGGCGGGCTGCCACTGGCCATCGAGCTGATGGCGGCGCGTGGGCGGCTGCTCGATCTCACCGAGCTGCTCGACCGGTACGGCGACCGGGTGCTGGACCTGGACACCTCGGTCGCGGCCCGCAGCGGCTGGGAGGCGGGCCAGTCGCGGGGCGACGATGCCCGCACGGCGGTGGCGGAGACGCTGCGGGACGCCGTGGCGACCAGCTACCGGCTGCTCGCCGTCGAGGAGCGGGCGGCGCTACGCCGGCTCGCCGCGTTCGGCAACCGGTGGTCCGTCGAGCTGGCCGAGGAGATGCTGGCCGGCACGGCCGTCGCCGCCGATCCCGTACCGCTGCTGAACCGGTTTCTCGACCTGGGGCTGCTGAGCGTACGCGGCGCCGGGCCGTTCCGTTTCCGGCTGGTCGACGCGGTCCGGGACTACGCCGTCGAGCAGGCGTCCGCTGCCGGCGAGTCGACCGCGATCCGCCGCCGGCACGCCCGGGTGGTCACCAGGCTGGTGGAGCGGACCGCGCCGGGGTTGACCGGTGCCGGTGCCACCGCCGCCGCGCACCGCCTCGACGAGGTCACCGGCGACATCAGCTCCGCGCTGGCGTACGCGGCGGTCGACGACCCGCTGACCGCGTTGCGGCTGGCGGCCG
Organism: Micromonospora sp. NPDC051296; assembly: GCF_040682255.1. Classification (NCBI taxonomy): domain Bacteria; kingdom Bacillati; phylum Actinomycetota; class Actinomycetes; order Micromonosporales; family Micromonosporaceae; genus Micromonospora; species Micromonospora sp. NPDC051296. Next base: position 2,456 of record NZ_JBFBAO010000533.1, read on the forward strand.
GCCTGCCCTGGTGGTGGCGACTGCGTGGGCGTGACGTGCCGGGCCGGCAGTGGCTGCTGCGGTTGCTCGCCGACCCGCGTACCGCCGATGCCGATCAGGCGCTGCGGGCGGGGGCGTCGCTCGGCGTCGCGTCGCTCGCCGGTGAGCACGGCGGGGCCGGTGCGGAGGTGCCGAGGGTCCGCGCCGCGCTGGAGGCGTTCCGGCGGCTCGGGGATGTCCCGGGCGAGCTGGAGGCGCGCACCGTGCTGGGTGCCCTGCTGGCCGCGACGGGCCAACCGCGCCAGGCGCGGGAGCAGGCGGAGGCGGTGCTGGCGGTGGCCACCGGCGGCGGCCTGGTCCGCCAGATGGCGGTCGCGCAGCATCACCTGGCGTGGCACGAGATCCGGGCGGCCGACCTGACCGCCGCCCGGCGCCGGCTGGCCACGGTGGACCGGCTCGGCGGGCAGTGCGGGGAGCAGCGCCTTCGGGTGCTGGCGCGGGGCACGGTCGCCGAGGTGTTCCGCCTGGAGGGCCGGTACGCCGACGCGGCGGACGAGGCCCGGCGGGTCCTGGCGGCGCTCGCCGACCTGGGCGCCCCGCGACATCGACGACGGGTACTCGGCACGTTGGGGTTGGCGCTCGCACAGGACGGCCGGGTGGCCGAGGCCGCAGAGGTACTCGTGGAGTTGCGCCCGCTCGACGGGACCGGGGCGCTCATCGAGGGGCACCTGGCCCGGCACCGGGGCGACCGGGAGGTCGCGGCGGAGTGGTTCGCCGCCGTGGCCGAGATGGATGGGGAGGACCGGGACCGGCGCACGGTGGTGGAGGCGCTGGTGGGCCTGGCCGCGAGCACCTCCGACCCGGCCGTGCTCAACCGGCTGGATCTGGCCTGCCGGGACGCGGGTATCCGGCTGTTGCCGCAGGAAGAGGAGCTGCTGTACGTGCTGTCCGTGGCGCGGAGCAGGCCGCCCGCGGAGGCTGTTGCCGGGCGCGGGGGGGCGGGGGGGGGGGCCGCCCCCGCCCCGCCCCG
>NZ_JBFBAO010000534.1:0-3422 GCF_040682255.1 Micromonospora sp. NPDC051296
CGCTGTGGATGTTCCCCGTGCTGCCCGGCACCGGTACGACGACCGGCCCCTCGGTGCGGGTCTGCTGAGACCGATCCGTTGCCGGGTCGACATCGCCATCCTGGGCCGCTGGCCCGGTGTCGGGCGCGCTGGTCGTCGGGTCGGCGCCCATCGTCTCTGCCGGCACCGTCGGGGCGGTCGGGTCGACCGGCGTACGTGCCTCCGACCGGCCAGGAGACGACGGGCTGCCGGGCTGGCTCGTGGTGCCCTGCTGCGCCGGTGTGCCCTGGGCCTGCTGCGCCGGCGTGCCCTGCTGGGTGGTGCTGGGCTGGGCCGGCCCCGTCGTCGCGCCAGCGGCCGGAGTCAGCGAGATCGAACCCGCCGAGTTCGCCGCCGCGGGGTTGACGACCGGCCCGGCGGGCGATGTACGCCCTGGCGCGGGTTGCCCGGTGGTGTTGCCGGGCTGGGTACCCGTCCCGGGCGGGGCGTTCGTCCCCGCCGTCGGCGTGCCGGTCGTCGTCGGTGTCGGCGGGTTGGGGTTGGCCGCCACCGGCGGGCCGGTCTGCGGACCCGCCGGCTGCGGGCCGGCCATGGCACCCGGGTTCGAGGCGGTGGGGCCGGTCGGCGTCACGTTGCCCGGCGTCGGTCCGGCCATCGGGGCGGTGCCAGGCGCGCCGGGCAGCACCGCTGGCGGCGTGTCCGAGGCCAGGGAATCGGCCTGGACGCCGACCCGAGCGGTGCTAGCGAAGTCGGTCGAGGGAGTGTCGGCCAGCGTGCGGCCGGGGCCTGCCGACCCGTCGCCGGGCGTGGTCGTGGTGGCGTCCGGGCGCGGGCCCGCGAGCTGTCCGCCGCCGGTCTGTTCGGTCGACCCACTCGTAGGTCGGTCAACGCCACGCGAGTCGGTGCCCGGCGCGACCTGGCTGGGCGAGTCGGTGCCCACCCCACCGTCGACCGTCGGGGCAGCGGACCCGTCGGCCGTCGGGACGCTCGTCGCGTCGACGGTCGGCGGCGCGAGGCTGATCGAGCCCGACCCGCTCTCCGGCACGGTGCCCGCACCGTTCTGAGTCGCGCCGCCGGTGCTGGTGTTCCCGCTGCTGGAGGTGTCGCCCGTGCCGTTGGTACTGCCGGCACCGGTCGAGCCGGACCCCGCACCGGTGCCGCCCACCGAGGTCGATCCGCCGGTGGAACCGCCACCCGAGGTCGACCCACCGCCGGTCGAGCCGGCACCCGTCGCACCGGGCGCGCCGGTGGCCCCGCCGAGGTTGCCGAGACCGTTGGTGCCCCCGACTCCGAGGGACAGGTCGATCCCACCCGCGCCCAGGCCGGCGCCGGGCGTCTCGATGCCCATCTTGCCGAGACCCCAGTTGGTGACCCTCGCGCCCAGGTCGCCGCTGGCACCTCCCGCGATGGTCGCCCCGGTGCGACCGGCACCGCTGGCGAACCCGCCGAGAAAGGCATCCGCACCCGGCATGGCCCACTGCCCGTTGACCGAGCCGTTGGCGAGCACGCTGGCAGCCGGGGAGATGATCGCGTTCTGCATACCGGAAGTGAGGCTGGTGCTACCCCAGCGGACCAGGCCGCTGCCCCGGAAGGACAGCTGCGACGGGCTGAACGAGAACGGCATCCGGGGCGCCGCCCGCCGGCCGGCCCAGTTCATGCCGGAGCCGAGCACGGCACCGTAGGCGCCGCCCACGCCGGCGGTGAAGGTCCGGTTGCCGTCCCACTGCCGCCGCTGTCCGGTGTGCATCTGGTACGCCTGGGCACCGACGTCGATGATCAGCTCCTCGCCGATCTCCTCGAGCAGTTCCAGGCCGAGCCGGTTCAGGCCCTGCCGGAAACCCTGGCTCGTGACGATCTGGCCCACCCTCGTGCCGGCCGCCCGCAGCGCCGCCTGCATCCCGGCCCGGGTGAGCAGTTGGCGCCCCATCTGGGCGATCAGCCGCCGGAAGGCGACCGTCACGGCCTGCCGGCCGGCGGCGAGGATGCCCGGGATCGCGCCCGCCGAGACTCCGCCCAGCCAGGCCATCAGTAGCGCGACGAAGACCGCGATGACGGTGATGATGACCGCGATCAGCACGGTCAGCTTGGCGTACTCGATCTCCAGCGCGGCCTGGTCGCAGCCGACGGCGTACGCACCGGCGATCTCCTGGATCAGCGGCAGGCCGGTGTTCGGATCGACACCGATCATGTTCCACAAACCGCCGAACGCCTCGCCGGCCCCGCCGCCCCAGCTCTGCAGGATCTTCATGACCGCCGGGTCGGCCTCGCCCAGCGTCTCGCCGACCAGGTCGGCCAGCGCCTGCCAGGCGTCGGCGAGGTCACGCATCCTGTCTTCGTCGCCGCTGGGCCACGCCTCGCCCGCGCTCACCCAGCAGATGGCATCCCAGACCCATGCGTACTCGCCCAGCGAGTTCCTGGGATTGGGTACCGCCACCCCGCGTGCCCCTCTGTCCGATGCCGACTCGTGGCCGTCGCCCGACGGCTACTTGTCGTCGCCGCCGAACAGCGTCTTGACCATGTCGTCGACATCGACGGTGCCCTCGACCGCGCCCTTGACGGTCGGCCCCATCAGTTCCACCACGGGAACGAGGTCGGCGGCCATGTCGAGGACCTTCTGCGCCGGCTGGTCCTCGCCGCCGAGGTAGCTCTTGTTGAACTCGTTGCCCGGCTCGTCGTCGCCCCAGGGCCGGTCCCCGTTGAGCGTTCCGATCGTCGCGGCAAGGCCCTGCCAGCGTTGGGCGAGCCGGGCACCGGCGGCACCGAGGGTGTTGGCGCCGTCGACCGCCGCGTCCGGCTTGACGAAGGTTTCGCGCAGCTCGGTCATCGCTTGTCCTCCCCGGGCAGGTCACTGTCCAACTGGCGGAAGATGCCGTCGAGGTCGTGGTCCATGTATGCCTGGAACTGGCTGTCCGGCACGAACGGACGGAGCAGCCGCTCGACGTCGGCCATCGCCTTCTCGGTGGCCCGCCGGATCGTCTCGGTGACGGTGGCGGACAGCTCCTTCGAATTCGGTCGGCGGTAGATGCGGGGGTCGAACTCGACCTTCGTCACCTGGCCGCGCGGCCCGACCGTCACGGTGACGAGGCCGTCGTCGGAGGTGACCGTGGCCTCCACTGCCTTGAGTCCCTGCTGGAGGTCGCCCACGCCGGAGCGCATCCGCTCGAACTGTGCCATCAGCTCGTCGGCACGGGCGCGCAGCGCCTGTACGTCCATGGCGTGTCCCTCCCCGCGCACGTCCACGTTCCGCCCGCGCCTGGGCGTGACGACTCGACCATACTTAATGGGCGCGACATTGGGGTGGTCGGTCTGCGGCCGTCCGCCGTTACGATGCACCGGCATTGGTCGACGAGAGGGTGAGCAGGAATGGTCCGTGACCGTCCTATGGCGGCATTCGCCCTGGTAGGAGCGGTGCTGACCACGGCACTGATCGTCCCCGCACCGAC
>NZ_JBFBAO010000535.1:0-3370 GCF_040682255.1 Micromonospora sp. NPDC051296
CTGGCGCCCTGGCCCGGGGGGTGGGCGCCGGCCCCCCCCCCCCGCGACGGTGCCGATGGCGGGCATCAGCCCGCGCTGGCGGTGAAGCGTCAGCGCTCGATCTCGCCGGCGATGAACGCCTCGACCGCGGCGTGTGCGTCGTGGTCGGCGTACTGCACCGGCGGGGACTTCATGAAGTACGACGAGGCCGACAGGATCGGGCCGCCGATCTTACGGTCCAGGGCGATCTTCGCGGCGCGGACGGCGTCGATGATGACACCGGCCGAGTTCGGCGAGTCCCACACCTCGAGCTTGAGCTCGGCGTTGAGCGGGGTGTCACCGAACGAGCGACCCTCCAGGCGGATGTACGCCCACTTGCGGTCGTCCAGCCACGGCACGTGGTCGGACGGGCCGATGTGCACGTCGCTCTTGGCCATCTCGTGCGGCACCTGGGAGGTGACCGACTGGGTCTTCGAGATTTTCTTCGAGACCAGCCGGTTGCGCTCCAGCATGTTCATGAAGTCCATGTTGCCGCCGAAGTTGAGCTGGTACGTGCGCAGCAGCTCGACGCCCCGGTCCTCGAAGAGCTTGGCCAGCGCCCGGTGCACGATGGTCGCACCGACCTGGCTCTTGATGTCGTCGCCGACGATCGGCAGACCGGCGTCGGTGAACTTCTGCGCCCACTCCGGGTCGGAGGCGATGAAGACCGGCAGGGCGTTGACGAACGCGCAGCCGGCGTCGATGGCGGCCTGGGCGTAGAACTTGTCGGCCTGCTCCGAGCCCACCGGCAGGTACGAGACGACGACGTCGACCTGCGCGTCACGCAGCGCCTTGGCCACGTCGACCGGCTCGGCGTCCGACTCCTCGACGATCTCGCGGTAGTACTGGCCGAGGCCGTCGAAGGTCGGGCCGCGCTGCACGCTGACACCGGTCGGCGGCACGTCGCAGAGCTTGATGGTGTTGTTCTCGCTGGCGACGATCGCCTCCGCGAGGTCCATGCCCACCTTCTTGGCGTCGACATCGAACGCCGCGACGAACTGCACGTCCGAGACGTGGTAGTCGCCGAAGGTGACGTGCATGAGACCCGGGACGCGGTCGTTCGGGTCGGCGTTCCGGTAGTACTCGACGCCCTGTACGAGGGACGAGGCGCAGTTACCCACACCGACGATGGCGACGCGGACGGAGCCCATCGCGTATGCCTCCTTCTTTTTTGTCACGGCCGCTCTTTCCTGGTCTCTCCAGGCGGAGGCGGGCTGTTGTCTTCTCGTCGGCCGCCGGCCGTCCCGTCGTGCGGGACCGTCGGGGCACGGCCGGAGCGCTCGTTGGCGATGAGCTCCTCCAGCCAGCGGACCTCACGCTCACAGGCCTCCAGGCCGTGGCGCTGCAGCTCCAACGTGTACGCGTCGAGGCGCTCGGCCGCCCGGCCCAGCATGTCGCGAAGCCCTTCGCGACGTTCCTCGATCGTGCGGCGGCGACCCTCCAGGATTCGAAGTCGGGTCGCCTGGTCGGTGCGGGAAAAGAACGCGAAGTGCACCCCGAAGCCGGTGTCGCCGTACGTCTCCGGCCCGGTCTGTGCGATGAGCTGGGCGAAGCGTTCCTTGCCCTCCGCGGTGATGGTGTAGACCACCCGACCCCGCCGGCTGGTCAGCGCGGGGACCTCCTCGGCGGTGGCGGGTGTCTCGGCAGCCTCGGTGATCCAGCCCGCCGCCTGCAACCTCCGCAGGGTCGGGTACAGCGATCCGTAGCTGATGGCGGCCCGGATCGCCCCGAGCTTGGCAGTGAGTTCCTTGCGCAGCTCGTAGCCATGCATCGGGGCCTCCTGCAGCAGGCCGAGGATGGCGAGTTCGAGCATCGGCCACCCTCCCTTTACCCTGTGCGTGGAGTGCTAACCGCCACGATGTATCGGACCGATACATCGCACCGTAGCGTCTCGCCCCGGTCGGAGCAAACCCCCGTTTCGGCGTGCCTCAATCACGGATCGTCACGGTGGTCGCCTCGTGAGACGAGACCGCGTACCCTTTGCCGCATGCGTACGCAGCGCCAGGTCGTCGACTACTCGCTCCGGAAGCGAGCGGCGCTGCGCGAGCTCCTCGCCGGACGTGTCGGCACCAATGACCTGTGCGACGCGTCTCCGTACCTGAAGAACGCGGCTCGGTTCCACGGCGAGCCCACCGACCAGCGGTGTCCGATTTGCCGGAGCGAGAACCTCACCCACGTCCACTACATTTACGGGGACGAACTCAAGCAGTCCGCCGGCCAGGCCCGTACGGTGGCCGAGTTGTCCGTGCTGGCGATGACGCTGCGTGAGTTCCAGGTCTTCGTGGTGGAGGTGTGCCTCGGCTGTGACTGGAACCATCTCGTCGAGCAGTACCTGCTCGGGCGGGACGGGTTGACCGTTGGCGCGAACGGCGAGCCGGAGCATGAAACGCAAAGTGGCGTGGCCGCCGCTGGTGGAATGAGTGCCCGGCGAAGGCGAGAGGCGCAACGGTGAATCGAGCTCGATCGGCCGGCCCCGGCCGTGATGTGAACGGCCGGGGCGACCGACGAGTCACAAGTCTGAATAGTCCGAATGATTCGGATCTGACGCTGGTTCCACGGCACCCCCGTGCCGTGCTCGCTGGTGTCGCAACTCACGGCAAACCGGTGGCGGCGCGACCGTGCTCCACCGCGACGGCAGGGTGTGAGGAATGAACTCGTACGGTGATCCCAGCTCCTCGCGCGGCCGGGCCCGGCTTCCGGGCCAGGACGACCCGGGGCAGGCGGACGACGCGTACCGCCGCCCGGGTGGTGATCCGCGCGGAGTCAACTGGTCAACCGGACCGGACGGCGCCGGCTCATCGGCCCGCGCCTCGGCCGGCGGGCGGGCCTCGGTCGGTGGCTCGGCGAGCGTGCCGCCGCGTGGCGGATCCGCCGCCGGCTCGGCCTCCGTCGGGCGTGCCGGGCCCGGTCGCGCGTCGGTGCCGGTCTCCCCGGCCCCCGGGCGGGCCTCGGTTCCCGTCTCACCCGCTCCCGGTCGAGGCGGTCGCGCGTCGGTGCCGGTGAGCCCGGCACCGGGCGGGCCGGCGGGCCGGGCCTCGGTCGGTGCCGCCGCCGTCGGCGCGGCGTCGGCCGGTCGGGCGAGCGTCGGCTCGGCGTCCGTGGGCGGCCGGGCCGCGGTGGCCCGGGCGAGCGTCGGCGGTCCCGGTGGGCCGGGTGGCCCCGGGGGGCCGGGCGGCCCGGCCGGTCCCGGTCGTGGCGGCCGTGACCCGGGCGCGGTGGCCCGGGCCCGCAAGCGCAAGCGGATGAACCTGCTGATCGCCGGCTTCGCGGTGTTCATCATGCTGGCCGGCATCGGCGTCGTTGGGTTCACCTACTACTCGACCAACGTGGTGCTGCCGAAGGAGATCCCGCT
>NZ_JBFBAO010000536.1:0-3370 GCF_040682255.1 Micromonospora sp. NPDC051296
GGCGTCGGACGGGCGTCCGCCGACCGGCAGACCGCCACCCGGCGCGGTCGGCGGTGTCGCGCCCGGGGGCAGCGTCGGGGTCGGCGGGACGGCGCCGGGCGGCGGCGCCTCGCCGGACGGTGGCGGGTCGCCGGGGGCCTCGGGCCCACCGGCGGTGGCGTCGGCGGCGGCCGGCCGACGGTCGCCGACGGTCGCCGGCACCAGCAGCGCGCCGGCCGTGGCCGTCACCGCGACCAGGACGAGCAGGAACGCCCCGGGCAGGGTCAGCCGCCCGCTGGGCCGCCGGGACCAGTCGCGGGTCGCCCGAGCCGCGGTGCGCGGACCCGGCAGGCGTACGGCGTGCGCGAAGCGTGTCCGGCGACGCCGGACTCCCGGCGGGCCGGCGTCCGGTGTGGACTGGGTGGGCGGCGTGTCCGGGCCGCTCTTCGCGGCCGGTTCGCCGTCGATCTTGGTGGCCGGTTCGCCGTCGGTTTTCGCGGCTGGTTTGCTGTCGGCCTTGGTGGCCGGTTCGCTGTTGGTTTTCGCGGCCGGTTCGCCGTCGGTTTTGGCGGGGGGTTCGCCGTCGGTCCGGGTGGGGGGTTCGCCGTCGGTCCGGGTGGGGGGTTCGCCGTCGGTCCGGGTGGGGGAGTCGCCGGTGGTGTTGGCGGCCGGTTCGTCGGCCGGTGCCGTACCGCTCGACCCGTCCGCCGGTCGGGCGGATCTCAGCCAGGGCCGGCGGGGCCGGGGTAGCCCGGTTGCTGGCCCGTCCGGGGCGGCGCCGGGGCGCGGCGTGGCCGGCCGGAGGGGCCGAAGGGTCGTGCTCTCTTCGCCGTCTGCCACCCGTTGAGTATCACCCATGCCTCGGCAGGCGTCAGGTCCGGTCGTACCCTGATGCCATGCCCCGGTACGAGTTCCGTTGCCGCGCCTGCGGCGACACTTTCGAGGTCAACCGTCCGATGGCCCGCGCCGGCGAGCCGGCGTCCTGTCCGCAGGGGCACGCCGACACCGTGAAACTGCTGTCCACGGTCGCGGTCACCGGTCGGGGTGGCGGCGTTGCCGGCACCGCGCCCGCGCCCTCCGGTGGTGGCTGTTGCGGTGGTGGCTGCGGCTGCTGAGGCCGACCCGATGTGGTCCCCGGTCGACCGGACGCCGTCCGGCGAAACCGCAGCACTATCGCAGGTGGTGGGACGGCTGATGTCGGCCTTGCCCGTACGCCGGGTGCGATGGCACCTTGGGTCGGAGCCTCGGCCGGCCGTTCTCACGATGCGTGATGATCTGGTTTCGGGAAGTATGAGGTCGATGCCAGGGGGGAGGTTCCACGCATGTCGCCACGGATCCACCTCCCGACCGGCTGGGTGACGTTCGTCTTCACCGACATCGAGGGCTCCACCCGACTGGCTCAACTGCTCGGCCCCGGCTACCGACCGGTGCTGGCGGAGCACCGCCGGTTGCTGCGCCGGACGATCGCGGCCACCGAGGGGGCGGAGCTGCTGACCGAGGGTGACTCCTTCTTCCTGGCCTTCGGTGACGCCAGCGCCGCGCTGACCGCCTGCCTGACCGCCCAGCGCGCGCTCGGCGACCACGAGTGGCCAACCCCGGAGGCGGCGCCCCGGGTGCGGATGGGCCTGCACACCGGCTGGGCCGAGCCACGGGACGGCGAGTACGCCAGCACCGAGGTGCACCGGGCCGCCCGGGTCGCCGCCGCCGCACACGGCGGGCAGGTGCTCTGCTCCGCCGCTACGGCGCGGCACGCGGACCCGTTGCCGGCCGGCGCGTCCCTGCTCGACCTCGGGCTGCACCGGTTGCGGGGCTTCGACGACCGGGAACGGCTCTTCCAACTCGTCGCCGCCGGGCTGGAGCGGCAGTTCCCGCGCCCGCGTACCGCCGACGCGGTGGCGCACAACCTGCCGATCCAGGTCACCTCGTTCGTCGGCCGGCAGGCCGAGCGGGCCGAGCTGAGACAGCTGGTGGCCCGGCACCGGCTGGTCACCGTGCTCGGTGCGGGCGGGGGCGGCAAGACCCGGCTGGCCGTGGAACTCGCCACCGACCTGGTCGAGGAGTATCCGGACGGAGTCTGGTACGTCGACATCGCCGCGGTCACCGACCCGGGGCTGGTGGCCTTCGCGATCGCCGCGGTGCTCGGGCTGCGTCCGGAGCCGGGCCGTCCGATGGTCGACACCCTGGTGGAGTACGCCGCCGCTCGTCGGATGCTGATCGTGCTCGACACCTGCGACGCCCAGCCGGCGGCCTGCGCGGACGCGGTTTCCCGGCTGCTCGCCGGTGGCGGTGGGGTCCGGGTGCTGGCGACCACCCGGGAGCCGCTGGCGTTGCCCGGCGAGGTGGTGTGGCGGATCCCGCCGCTGTCGGTCGACCCGCCACCCGACGGCACCGAGAGTGACGCGGTCGCGTTGCTGCTGGACCGCACCGCGGCGGCCAGAGGCGGCCGCCAGCCCGACCCGGCCGAGTCGGCGGACCTGCGTCGGGTGGTACGACGGCTGGACGGCCTGCCGCTGGCCATCGAGCTGGCCGCCGCGCGGCTGCGGGTGCTCTCGGTCGGGCAGCTCGCCGAGCGCCTCGACGACGTGCTCAGCACCCTCGACGCCGGCCGGGAGGACCCGGAGCCACCACCGGCCGACGGGGGTTACGCCGGTAACCAGCAGGACACTGTCGACCTGGTCGCGGCGGCGACCGGGGCCAGCCCGCCGGCCCCTGCGACGCGTGCGGTGGCCCGCTCGGCGGTCGAACGGCACCTGACCATGCAGGCGACGGTGACCTGGTCGTACCGGACTCTCGGGCCCCGGGCCGCGCGGCTGCTGCGCTGGCTGGCGGTCTTCGCCGGCCCGGTCGACCTGCCGACCGTGCAGTGGCTGCTGGTCGACGATCCGCTCGACCCGCTCTCCGTGCTGGTGGACAAGTCCCTGGTGCTGGCGGAGCCGCACGCCTCGGGCTGCACGTACCGGATGCTCGACCCGATCCGGGCGTACGCGGCCCGCCGGCTGGTCGAGGCCGGCGAGGAGCAGGCCGCCCGGAACCGGCACGTGGCCTGGTCGGCGCACGCCCTGGAGCGGGCACACCTCGGCCCCGACGGGCAGCCGGTGACCCTCTCGCTGTACGCGCTGGATCCGCTCGCCGGCGAACTGCGCGCCGCCCTGCGCTGGTGCGCCACGGGTGGCAGTGCCCGGACGGGCCTGCGGCTGGCCGGCGGCCTGGACCAGTGGTGGCGGGAGCGCGGGCTGGCGCGGGAGGGGCGGCTCTGGTTGTTCCGGCTGTACGGCCGGATCGCCGAGACCGGTGAAACCATCGGCGCGGTGAAGCGGGGCTGGCGTTGTTCTGGCCGGCGTCGGGGCCGGCGCATCGCGCGGCCGGTGCGCAGTGCGGCGGCCAGTTCCCG
>NZ_JBFBAO010000537.1:0-3365 GCF_040682255.1 Micromonospora sp. NPDC051296
ACGACCGCCTGGTCACACCACCCCAACCACGCCACCGCTTGACATCCAAGCACCTGGGATGTCTTTGCTCTGCTTCAACCGACGCAACAGTCACTGGTTGTGTCTGCTGCTGGCGTGTGTCGTGGCCATGGTCCGGTGAGTTGGGGCTGGTCGGCTGCTGTTGCGTGGGTTGAAGCAGAGCAAAGGGGATTGAGGGTGACCGGCGGCGACTCGGCTGTGGTTACCGAGGGTTTTGGTCACGCAGGGTCTCTGTTCGGCGCACGACGCCACTCGACACCGGGCCCAGGGGAGGCTGTGTGTGGTGGCTGGCCCGCGGGGTTGGGCATGGTCGCGTTCGATCCGGATCGCAGCGGGGTTTCGAAGCCCGCGAGCCAGGTGGCGAGCAACGATTCCAGCTGGGCGGCCTCGTCCGGGCTCAGCAGGTCGAGGAGCCGGCGTTCGTTGCGCATGTGTTCGGCGAACGCCTGGTCGATCAGGTCCCGGCCGGCCTCGGTGAGCGCGACGACCCGGCCGCGGCCGTCGCTCGTGCTGGGGCGGCGGGTGACCAGGCCGTCGCGTTCCAGCCGGTCGATGCGCTTGGTCATGGCGCCGGTGGTGACCATCGTGAACGCCGCGAGTTCTCCGGGTGCGCGTTCGAAGGGTTCGCCGGCACGCCGGAGGGTGGCGAGGACGTCGAACTCGCCCTCACCCAGCCCGTATCGCCGGTAGACGACATGCAGCTGCTCGGTGAGGTGGCCGGCGAGTCGATGGAGCCGGCCGATCACGCCCTGTGGGCTCACGTCCAGGTCGGGCCGTTCCCGGGCCCAGGCCTGCTGGATGCGGGCGACGTGGTCGAGGTGCTCGGTCACCCCATCACTATAGCTTCCATGGAAGCTATAGTCGCTTCCATGGAAGCTACTTTTCGGTGGGTGCCGGTCACCGCGATCGCACCGGTCGCCTGGGGCGCGACCTACTTCGTCACCCACCGGTTCCTGCCGGCCGACTATCCGCTCTACGGCGGGGCGATCCGGGCGCTGCCCGCCGGCCTGCTCCTGATCCTCGTGCGCCGGGCCGTTCCGCACGGGTCGTGGTGGTGGCGGTCGCTGGTCCTCGGCACCCTGAACGTGGGCGCGTTCTTCGCGTTGATCTACCTCGCGGCGCAGGCGTTGCCGACGAGCATCGCCTCGACGATCATGGCGACCGCGCCGGTCGCCATGATGCTGATCGCCTGGGCGGCACTGTCCGAACGCCCGCGCGCCGCGCACCTGACCGGTGCCGGCATCGGGATCGGCGGCGTCTGCCTCATGCTGCTGGACGGCACCGCTGCGGTCAGTCTCTCCGGCGTGCTCGCCTCCGTCGCGGCCATGGCGATGTCCGCCCTCGGCTACGTGCTCGCCAAGAAATGGAGCGCGGGGATCGACGTGTTCTCGCTGACCTCGTGGCAACTCATCGCCGGAGGCGTGCTCCTGCTGCCCGTCGCCGCCGTGGTCGAGGGGCCACCACCCACTCTGGACCGGCCGGCGATCCTCGGCTTCGGCTACGTCACGATCGTGGCGACCGCGCTCGCCTTCGCCGCCTGGTTCACCGGACTGCGGCACCTGAGCGCCGGCACGGTCGGGCTCATCGGGCTGCTCAACCCGATCACCGGGGTGCTGCTCGGCGCGGTGATCGCCGGTGAGCGCCTCACTCCGCAGCAGGTCTGCGGAGTCGTGCTGGTGTTCGTCGGAATCCTGCTCGGGCAGCCCGTCGCCGACCGACTCGTCACGCGGCTGCGCACCGTACGCGCCAAGCGGGACGCACGCGACCGCCGGACCCCACCCGGTCCGGCGGCCGCTGAGTCCGCCTAACCCAGGACGACGAGCTTCTGGTGGAGCATCGCCTCGATGGCGTACCGGATGCCCTCCCGCCCCTCGCCGGACTCCTTCACACCCCCGTACGGCATGTGGTCGGAGCGGTACGCCGCCGGCCTGTTCACCAGCACCGTCCCGGCCTGGGCCTGCGAGACGTACCGGCGTACCTCGCGCAGGTCGTTGGAGTAGATGGCGGTGTTGAGGCCGAACCGGGACGAGTTGACTGCGGTGAGTGCCTCCCCGAGCGACGCCACCGGCACCAGGGTGACCACCGGCCCGAAGACCTCCTCGCAGATCAGCGGGGATTGCGGCGCCACACCCGTGATGACCGTCGGTTCCAGTACGCCGTCGACGACGCCGCCACCGGCCAGGATCTTCGCGCCGGCGGCCTCGGCGTCGGCGAGCCAGCCGCGCACCCGCTCGGTCGACTCGGGGGTGATCAGCGGACCGATGTCGGTGGCCGGATCACCGGGATCACCCACGGTGAGCCCGGTCATGGCGGCACGGATCTGTGCGACGAGATCGTCGACGACCTCGGTGTGCACGTAGAGCCGCTGGAGCGAGACGCAGGCCTGGCCGGAGAAGGCGAAGCCGGCGGAGACCACGGCCGAGGCGGCGGCGCCGAGGTCGGCGGAGGGCATCACCACCATCGCCGTGTTAGAGCCGAGCTCCAGCACGTGACGTTTGGTCGGCGAGGCGGCCTTGAGCTGCCAACCCACCCGCGACGATCCGGTGAAGGTGACCAGGGTGACCAGCGGCGAGTCGTTCAGCGCCGCCACGATCTGCGCGGGGTCGCCGGTGACGAGGTTGAGCAGCCCGGCCGGGAGCCCGGCCTGTTCGAAGACCTCGACGAGCAGGCCGGCGGACAGCGGCGTCTTCTCCGACGGCTTGAGCACCACCGGGCAGCCGGCCGCGACCGCGGGAGCGATCTTGTGCAGCACGAGGTTGACCGGGAAGTTGAACGGCGTGATGGCCGCGACGACGCCGACCGGCTCCGGCAGGGTGAACCCGATGGTGTCCGCCCCGGACGCCACCGCGTCCATCGGCACGGTCTCACCCGGCAGCCGGGCCGCCTCCTCGGCCGCCCAACGCAGGGTCAGGATCGCGCGGTGCAGTTCGGCCTCGGCGGCCTTGCGCGGCTTGCCCGCCTCGCGGAGCAACGTCTCGGCGAACTCGTCGCGCCGCTGCTCCAGCAGCGCGGTGGCCCGGTGCAGGATCGCGGCGCGCTCGTACGGTGGCAGGGGTTCCTGGAGCGCGCGGTGGGCGGCCTGGACGGCGAGATCGACCTGCTCCCGGGTGGCGACCGCGACGGTGCCGACCACCGAGCGGTCCCACGGCGAGCGGACCTCCAGCGTGCCGTTGCCGTCCAGCCACGCGCCGTCGACGTACAGCCGCTGCGTCCTCATTGCTGCGATCCCTTCAACTCGGCGCACACCGCGTCGACGAACCCGGCGGTGTCGGCGGTGCCACCCAGGTCCCGGGTCTTGATCCCCTGGGCGATGACCGTTTCCATGGCATTCTGCAACCGGTTGGCGG
>NZ_JBFBAO010000538.1:0-3308 GCF_040682255.1 Micromonospora sp. NPDC051296
AGCGCCGGCGGTATGCCATGTTCAACGACCCGGGGCCCGGCATCATTCCCCGCCGGCCGGCCCCGGCCATGGGACACCGAACCCCAAACCAGACATCGGACGCACCACGGATCAGCGCGCTCCTCGTGGCGAGGTCCGCGCCGGACCCCCAGCCCAGAAGCGGACATCAAGTACGCCGTGCGGCCAACAGGCGCGGACATGATGTGACGGCGCAGACTACTCACTGGCCCAGCGGGGCCGTTGATGCCCGGGTCGTCGGACTCAGTGGCAGTGGTGCTCGTCCGTTGCCCGGACCGGGGTGACCTGCGGGCGGGTCCACTGCGCCGTCGGGCGGCCGTCCTTGCGCCAGAAGCTGTACGTCGGGTCCTGCGGCCAGCCTTCGGGGGAGTCCTCCCACGCCTCCTGCCGGCCGTAGACGGTCATGTCGAGCAGCTTGAGCGAGCCCATGATCGCCTCGACGCCGCGGCCGGTCGTCTCGTAGGTGAGGTAGACCCGATCGTCCTGGCGGAGGTAGCAGGCGATGGCGCCGCTTTCGGCGAAGGCGGGTTCGTCGACGCCGTACGTCGAATACCACGGGTGGGTGTAGCCCATGAACTCCCGGAACGGTGCCAGCTCCTCGTACGGCCCCTCGCCGAAGACCGCGAACGTGATGCCGCGCGCCTCGAGGTAGACCGCGTTCTGGAAGTTCCAGATGCTGATGGTGCAACCCTCGCACTGCTCCTCGAACGGCTTGCCGAGGTGCCACATGTGCTTGTAGACGACGAGCTGGTCGCGCCCGTCGAAGATGTCGAGCATCGAGGTCGGGCCCCGCTCGCCGCCGAGCTTGACGGGCGCGATCTCGGTCATCGGGAGGCGGCGGCGCGCGGCGGCGAGTGCGTCACCCTCCCGGGTGTGCGCCTTCTCGCGGACGAGGAGAACGTCCCGCTCGCGAAGCCAGGTCTCGCGGTCGACGACGGGAGGGACGGCGCTCGTGTCGATGCTCTCCATGGTGGTACTTTAAACATAGTTCGTGCTCGTGTGAAGAGAGTGATTAGTCGGTTGCCTGTCAAGCGGACCTATGCCCACCTTGGCGACGCCTGCCGGGCGGCGAACGCCCTCGATCTGGTGGGCGACCGGTGGGCGCTCATCGTCGTACGCGAACTGATCCTCGGGCCCAGGCGCTTCGCCGACCTGCAGGATGCGGTCCGTGGCATCACCCCGGCCGTGCTCACCGACCGGCTCAGGTCACTGCAGCAGGCCGGCATCGTCGAGCAGGTGACCCTCACCGATCTGGCGCGCACCCGCGCGTACGCCACGACCGAGTGGGGACGTGGGCTGGAGTCCGTCCTGGGGTCGCTGGGGCGGTGGTATTCCGCCGGTCCGGACCCGAGCACCCACGGTGGCATGACCCCGGACGCCATGATCCTCGCCATGCGCGCCATGGCGCCGCCCGCGCCCGCCGACCTTCCGCCCACTGCCCTTCGCCTGTACGACGCCCGCCGGCCCGACCCGCCGATGCGCGACTACCACCTGGCCGCCGTCGGCCGTGTCCTGGACATCCAGGCCGGCGCCGCGGTGAACCCGGTGGCGACCGTGACCACCGAGTCGACGGTCTGGAGCCAGGTGCTCTTCGGCGGCCTGCCGCTCGCCGAGGCCGAGCGCGACGGAACTGTGCGCGTCGAGGGCGACCGGGACACGATCGAATGTGTCGTACGGCTGTACGTCGAGGCGTCGGAGCCCGACTCGGCGAGGGCGGACCGCGTTTCCGGTGGTTGAGCAGGTCGGCCCGTCGCCTGGACGCCTACGAACTGGCGAGGCAGGTGTCAGGCCGTTGTCCAGAGGGCCGAGATGGGCAGAGCGGTCAGGCCGTCGCCGAAGCTGAGCGAGTCCGTGCCGCAGTGGAAGACGAAACCGGCCCGGAACCGGTCGCCGAGGCGGCGTTGGAGGAGCCGGATGCCCCGGAAGTCCTCACCCCGGACCGTCTCCGACGCCTTCACCTCGATCCCGACCACATTGCCGGCATTGTCCTCCAGGACCGCGTCGACTTCGTACTGGTCGCGGTCCCGGTAGTGGTAGAGCCGGAGGGAGTGCCGTGCCCAGGTCAGTTGGCGGCCCAACTCGCCGAGGACGAAGTTCTCCAGGAGGCCGCCGAGTGGCGCGTCCGAGACCGCTCCGGCGGTGAGGTAGCCGGCCACCCCGGAGTCGACGAAGATGATTTTGGGGGTGGCCGTGGCTCGGGTCGTCGAGTTCGCGGACCAGGCGGGGACGATCCGGATGAGGTAGATGGTCTCCAGGATGTGCAGGTAGTTGCGAACTGTCGGCGAGGTGATGCTCAGTTCGCTGGCGAGCCGGTTGACGTTGAGCAGACCGGCCGTCTGGGCGGCCAGCAGGGAAAGCAGGCGGCGCATGTCGCCGACGCGTTCGATCTCCGCGACCTGCTTCACATCGCGTGCGATCAGGTCGGCCAGGTAGCCCTCGAAGAAGCGTTCGCGGCGTCGGGGCGCCTCCCGCCGGATCGCCTCGGGATAGCCGCCCCGGGCGGCTCGGGCCAGATAGTCCCGGCGGCGGAGGTCGGTCACCGGCGCGCGTAGCTCGGCGCCGTGCGCGAAGGCGGCATCCACGAAGTTGTCCGTGGTGCCGTCGATCTCGCCCTGCGACAGCGGCCACAGCTCGACGGTCTCGGAACGCCCAGGAAGTGAGTCCGGCACGCTCCGCAGGCCCAGTAGGCGGGCCGAGCCGGTGAGCAGGAAACGGCCCGGCCGCGGGTCACGGTCGACCAGGTTCTTGATTGCGAGCCAGAGGTCAGGGACCCGCTGCACCTCGTCGATCAGCATGAGGCCGTCGTGACGTACGAAGCTGACCGGATCCGCGGCTGCGGCGGCGCGGGTGCCCGGATCGTCGAGGAAGCGCGCGACGCCGTCCGAGTGGTGCCGCAACACCACCTCGGCGAGCGTGCTCTTGCCGACCTGCCGGGCGCCGTTGACGACCACCACCCTCGTGTCGGCCAGAGCCTCCAGAACCAGGTCGGCCGCTCGTCGGGGCAGGTAGTCACCAGCTCTGCGCATGACCTGATCATACGCCCGACTTTCCTTCTGCCGAAGGATCTCCTTTCAATCTGCCGAGCAGTTGACCATCCTTCTGCCGATAGCTTGACCTTCGATTCGCCGAGGTGGAGCCTTCGATCTGCCGCCGTCGACGATCCCGCCACCGAGAGTGTCGTCCTTGCAGATGACGAAGGGCCGACCCCGGGTTGGGGTCGGCCCTTCGTGGTTGTTCGGTTGGATCGGTGGAAGGAAGGGACCCTTCTTAACGCCTGGTGTAGAGGAAGG
>NZ_JBFBAO010000539.1:0-3284 GCF_040682255.1 Micromonospora sp. NPDC051296
GTGGCCGACCTCGGCGAGCAGCCGCCGTACGATGTGTTTGCGCCCTTCGTGCAGGGTCAGCTCGACCTGGGCGGTACGCCCCAGACTGTCCACCAGTGGCTCAGAGGTCGGTGACGCGGACGCCGGCGTGCGCCTTGTAGCGCTTGTTGATGGCGATCAGGTTGGCGGTGAACGCCTCGATCTGGTGGGCGTTGCGCAGCCGTCCAGCGTAGATGCCGCGCATGCCGGAGATGCGGGCGGCGAGCGCGCCGACGATGCCGACCAACTCCCGCTCCTCGGTGCAGATCAGCACGTCGAGTTCGATCCGCTCGATCTCCGGGTCGGCCAGCAGCGGGGCGCTGACGTGGTTGAACGCCGCGCAGACGCGGGAGTCCGGCAGCAGCGCGGCGGCCTGCTGGACGGCGCTGCCCTCGGGCACGGCCAGCGCGTACGGGCCGTGCTTGTCGAAGCCGAGCGGATTGACGCAATCGACCACGATCTTGCCGGCGAGTGGTTCGGCGAGAGCGGCGACCGTCGCGGCGTGCCCGTCCCAGGGCACCGCGATGATCACTACGTCGCTACGGCGGGCCACCTCGTCGTTGGCGGCACCGGTGACGCTACCGGCGGCCGGCACGCCGGGCAGCGCGGCGATCTCCGCAGCCGACTGCGCGGCCCGCTCGGCGGAACGAGAGCCGATCAGCACCGCCTGGCCGGCCCGGGCGAACCGGTAGGCGAGCCCTCGGCCCTGGTCACCGGTGCCGCCGATGATGCCGACGGTGAGCCCGGACACATCGGGCAGGGTGCTCGCGTCGTATGCCATGGTCGTCATCCTCGCAAATCCACCGCCCCGGCAGCAGCGACTGGTGCTGTGACAAACCCCGCTGCGGACTCTACCGAGAGGTGCCGCGACGGGCTCAGGCGAGTTCGAAGCCGACCGAGCGGGTGACCGGGTCGGCGGCGATCAGGCGGACCCGCACCCGCGTACCCAACGGCAGCTCGCCGACGCAGCGGGCGCGTACCGGCGGGTCGTCCAGGGCGACGGTGCCACCGGGCGGGCGGCCGGGACGGGCCTTGCCGTTCGACGGCGCGTCCACGTCCAGCACCGCGGCGTCGAACGTCTCGCCGACCCGGTGCGCCAGCAGTACCGCCTCGGCCAGGTCGATGGCGCCCCGGCTGGCCGCCGACGCGGCGCGATCCGTCGCGGCCATCACCGCAGGCAGCCGGGGCAGCGCCGCTCGGGCCCAGTCGGGCACCTCGCGGCCGTCATGCAGGGCGAGGCAGACCTCCGTGGCGTACCGATCGGCCAGTCGCCGCAACGGCGCCGTGACATGGGCGTACGCAGCGGCGACCCCGCCGTGCGCCGGCTGCCCGGGCAACTCGCCGTCGAAGGCGGTGTACGCGGCCGACCGCATCAGCTCGGCCGCCTGATCGACGAAGGCCGCGGCCCGGGGCTGGGCCGGGTCCAGCCCGACCAGCAGCTCACCGACGCCCACGTCGTCCGGCCACTGCACGCCCAGCGGGGCCGCCGCCGCGCGCAGCCGCTGCACCGCCTCGGGCTTCGGCGGTGGCATCGTCCGCAACAGGCCGACCCCGCCGGCCAGCATGAGATCCGCGGCGACCATCCCGGTGAGCAGGGAGATCTGCGCGTTGTGTTCCTCCATCGGCACCGGCGCCCGCAGCACGAGCCGCCAGCCGTCGCCGTCGGCCTCCACGTCCTGCTCGGGAATCGGCAGGTTGATCGCGCCCCGGCGGAGTCCTCGGGCGGTGAGCAGGGCACCGATCTCGGGCAGCAGCGCGATCGGCTCCGGCAGCCGACCCGCGTCGGCGTCGGCCTGCACCCCGGCGTAGTCCAGCTTGGCCCGGCTGCGGACCAGCGCACGTTCCACCAGCACGGCGACGGTGCCGCCGTCGGCGTCCAGGTCGATGGTCCACAGCACGGCCGCCCGGTCGACGTCGGGCAGCAGGCTCGCCGCGCCCTCGCCGAGGATGTGCGGGTGCAGCGGCACGTTGCCGTCGGGCAGGTAGACGGTCTGCCCGCGCCGCCAGGTCTCCTCCTCCAGCGCGCCACCCGGGCGTACGTGCGCGGCGACGTCGGCTATCGCGTACCGCACCCGGAAACCGCCACCGGCGCGGCGGGTGAGGTGCATCGCCTGGTCCAGGTCCCGCGAGCCGGGCGGGTCGATCGTGACCAGCGGGATGTCCGTGCGGTCGGTGGCCGGCCGGGGCGGCGCGGCGGCGGCCTCCTCGGCCTCCCGCTGCGCCGCCTCCGGATAGAGCTCGGGCAGGTCCAACTCGCGGCGCAACGCACCGAAGTCGATGCGGGGCGCGAGGACGCGTCGGATGACCATGGGTCAATCCTGACAGCGCGCCGCACGCGCCGCCCTCCACCGACCGACGGTCGTCTGGCGTACGCCGGGTCAGCCGGCCGCCTTCCGCGCGGTGCCGGCCCGCCCGGTCGACGCCGTACGCGTGGTCGCCTTACGCCCGGTCGCCGTGCGCGCGGGAGCCTTGGCGGCGGTGGACTTCTTCGCGGTGCTGCTCGCCCTGGTGGTGGCCTTCCGCGCGGGCGCCTTCGCCGCGGTCGCCTTGCGCGCACCCGACGCGGGTCGCGCCGACGCCACCGTGGCCTTCTTGGCGGGGGCGGTCTTCCGCGCCGTGGTCGCCTTGCTCGCCGTTGCCTTCTTCGCGGGTGCCTTCTTCGCGGCGGTCTTCCGGGCCGGGGTCCGGGTCGTCGCCGACGTGGTCTTTCGTGCCGGGGCCTGTCCCGCCGCCGATACGGTCTTGCGTGCCGGCGCGGCGGCCTTCCGGGCGGGTGCCTTCTTCGCCGTCGACTTCGCTGCGGTCGTCTTTGCCGCGGTCGTCTTTGCCGCGGTCGTCTTTGCCGCGGCACCAGCCCTGGTCGTGGCCTTCCGCGCGGGCGTCGTCGCAGTCGTCCGACGCGCGCCCGTCGCGGGCCGGGTCGCCGCCGCCGTCGTGGCCCGCTTGGCCGGGGCGGCCTTCCGCCCCGTGGCCGCCTTGCCCGCGGGCGCCTTCTTGGCGGGTGCCTGCTTCGCCGCGGTCTTCCGGGCCCCGGTCGTCACCGAGGTGGTCTTGCGCGCCGTGGTCGTCCGAGCCGCCGCCGTGGTCTTCTTCGCGGGCGCCTTGCGCGCGCCCGACACGGCCTTCGCCGCCGTCACGCCGGCCTTCGCCGGAGCCCTCTTCGCGGGGGCCTTCTTCGCCGCCGTCGACTTCGCCGCCGTCGTCTTCGCGGGGGCCTTCTTCGCCGACCATCACCCGCCTGAGCAGGCCGGCGGCCGTACGGTGCC
>NZ_JBFBAO010000540.1:0-3279 GCF_040682255.1 Micromonospora sp. NPDC051296
TTCTCCACCTACGCCACCTGGTGGATCCGCCAGGCCATCACCCGCGCCATGGCCGACCAGGCCCGCACCATCCGCATCCCGGTGCACATGGTCGAGCAGGTCAACCGGATGGTCCGGGCCCGCCGCGAACTGGCGGTGTCGCTGGGCCGCGAGCCCACGGTCGCCGAGGTCGCCCGGGCACTGGACGTACCGGAGTTCCAGGTGATCGAGCTGATCTCGTACGACCGGGAGCCGGTCAGCCTGGACCAGGCCGTCGGCGAGGACGGCGAGAGCGCGCTGGGTGACTTCGTCGCCGCCGTCGACCCGTCCGCGGAGCCGGGCGACGCCACCGCCCGGGGCGAGTTGCGCAACGAGGTGAGCATCGTGCTGGCCACCCTGTCGCAGCGCGAGCAGGCGGTGATCCGGCTGCGGTTCGGGCTCGACGACGGCCGGCAGCGCACCTTGGATGAGGTCGGCCGCGAGTTCGGCCTGTCCCGCGAGCGGATCCGTCAGATCGAGAAGGTGACGCTGCTCAAGCTGCGGGCCCCGGAGCGGGCGCAGCGGCTGGAGGCGTACGCCTGCTGAGCTGGACCTGCGGCGGCCCCGGCGATTTCGCTGGGGCCGCCGTCGTGCGTGGTGCTTGACGCGGCGTACACCGATCGGATAAGAACCTCTTGGTTATTGAACCGAGAGGTTATACACAGTGCGTACGGATCTGGATGCCACGTTCGCGGCCCTGGCCGACCCCACCCGGCGGGCCATCCTCGCCCGGCTGGCGGCCGGCGAGGCGACCGTCACCGAACTCGCCGCGCCCTTCGCGATGAGCCAGCCGGCGATCTCCAAGCACCTGCGGGTGCTGGAGCGGGCCGGCCTGATCAGCCGGGGCCGGGTCGCCCAACGCCGCCCGTGCCGCCTCCAGGCTGGCCCGTTGCGGGAGGCCACCGCCTGGCTCGCCGAGTACCGCGACCACTGGGCGGAGCGCTACCAGCGGCTCGACGAACTCCTCGACGAACTGCGTGCCGCAGACGATCCCGAGCCGCGAGGTGGCGAGGCGCCGTGATCGACGATCATCTCGTGGTCGAGACCCCGGGAGACCGGGAAATCGTGCTGAGCCGGATGTTCGACGCACCGGCGCGGCTGGTCTTCGCCGCCTTCACCCGGCCCGAGCTGCTGGTCCGCTGGTACGGCGCGCGTGGCTGGCGGCTCGTCGAGTGCGAGGTGGACCTCCGGGTCGGCGGGCGCTGGCGGTACGTGTCGCAGGGCCCCGGCGGGGAGCGGATGGGCCAGAGCGGGGTCTACCGGCAGGTCGACCCGCCGCGCCGCCTGGTCTGCACGGAGCTGTTCGACGACCAGTCGTACCCCGGGGAGACCCTGGTCAGGCACGATTTCACCGAGCTGGCCGGGCGGACCACCGTCACCACCACGCTGCGTTTCGCCACCCCCGAGGGGCGCGCCACGGCGCTGCGGTACCCGATGACGCGGGGCGTCACCGAGAGCTTCACCCGACTCGCCGAGCTGTTGGCGACGACATCAGGAGGACAACCATGAACTGGACACTGGAAGTCGTGATCGTGCCGGTCTCCGACGTGGACCGGGCGAAGGAGTTCTACGCCGAGCGGCTCGGCTTCGCCGTCGACCATGACACCGCCTTCGGCGACGATGCACGGATCGTGCAGCTGACCCCGCCCGGCTCCGGCTGCTCGATCGTGATCGGAAAGGGTGTGGTGCCGCAGATGCCGCCGGGGTCGCTCAAGGGGCTCCAACTCGTCGTGCCGGACCTGCACAAGGCCCGCGCCGAGCTGCTCGACCGCGGCGTCGAGGTGAGCGAGATCCAGGTCATCGGGGAGAACCCCCGCCCGGTGCCGGACCCACTGGACAACGTCGGTTTCGTCTTCTTCGACGACCCGGACGGCAACGCCTGGGCGGTGCAGCAGATCTCCAGCCGCCCCTGACCCGGCTGTTAAAAGGGGGCCCCTGCTCTACACCAGGCGTTAAGAAGGGGCCCTTCCTTTCACAGCCGGCGGGGGCCGGTGTCGGGGCGGGGGGCGGCGGAGCCGACCCGGACGGCGGCGTGCAGCACCGAGAGGCCGTCGGGGCGGGCGAGCACCGGGTTCAGCGTCAGCGCGCGTACCCGGGGCTGCTCGTCGGCCAGCCGCCCGACCCGCAGCAGCAGGTCGGCCAGGGCGGCGCGGTCCACCAGGGCGGCGCCCCGGTGTCCCCGCAGCAGCGGCGCAGCGCGTGGCGCGTCGACCAGTTCGGCGGCGTCCCGGTCGGTCAACGGCACCGCCCGCCAGGCCCGGTCGCCGAGCAGTTCGGTGGCGACCCCACCAAGACCGAAGCCGACGACCGGGCCGAAGGCCGGATCCTCGACCAGTTCCACCACACAGGCCACCCCGGGCGGGACCATCGGTTGCACCAGGACGTCCGCGCCGAACGCCGCCGCCATCTCGGCGTACGTCCGGCGTACGGTGGCGTCGTCGGGCAGGTCGAGGCGGACGGCACCGAGGTCGAGCCGGTGCCGCAGCCCACCGGCGGCGGCCTTCAACGCGACCGGGAACCCGAGCCGTGCCGCCGCCTCAGCGGCCTCCTCGGCCGAGGCGACCGGCACCGACTCGACCACGTCGATGCCGTACGCGGCGAGCAGCGCCCCCGGGTCGGCGCCGTCCACCCGCAGCGCCGCCTGCGCCGCCAGGGGGTCGACGTCGGGCAGTTCGGGCAGCACCCCGGGCGGCCGGCGCAGCCAGTCGGCGTACCCGGTGACCCGGGCGAGCGCGCGGACCGCCTCCTCCACGCTCGGATAGGAGGGCATCCCCGCCGGTGCCCGGCCGACCAGGAAGGTGGCCACCGCGGGCTTGGCGGCGGTGAACGCGGCGGGCAGGGCGGCGGTGAGATCCGCCTCGGTGCCGGTGAACTGGCCGGGCAACGGCGGCGCGAAGAGGGCCACCAGCGCGTCGACGGTCTCGTCGGCGGCGGCCTCGGCCAGTGCGTCGGCGAAGTCGGCGACGCTGGCCCGTGGCCCGACGTCGCGGGGATAGCCCACGGCGACGGTCAGCCCCTGGGCCGCGCAGGCGGTGGCCGCCAGCCCGGTCAGCGCCGAGGAGTTGCCGACGATGCCGACCCGGTTTCCGGCGGGCAGTGGCTGGTTGGCCAGCAGCACCCCGACATCGAGCAGCTCGGCGACGGTGTCCACCCGGATCACCCCGGACTGGGTGAACAGCGCGCTCACCGCCGTCTCGTCCGGGCCGACGGAGTCGCCCACCCCGGGCGGGCGGGCCGGGGAGGCCAGCGCCACCACCGGCT
>NZ_JBFBAO010000541.1:0-3267 GCF_040682255.1 Micromonospora sp. NPDC051296
GCTGCTGCGCACCACGCTGCTCGGCCCGCTGCTGGGCATCGTGAAGCGCAACCTCGGCCGCGGTCTGCGCGACCTGGCCCTCTACGAGATCGGCATGGTTTGCCCATCACCACGCTCTTCTCGAACTTGGCCTCGGCGTCCTGGAGCTTCGTCTCGGCCTTCTGAACGTCCTTCTCAGCCTTTTCCACGGCCTTTGCTGCCGCCTCGGCCTGCGCCTGAGCAGCACCGCAGTCCAGCGGCGGGTTACCGGGTCCCTCGGGTGCTTCGACGACGAAGGACTTGATGATGCCGTGGCGACCGCCGTGGGTCAGTGCGGCCCAGACGGTGCCTCCTTCGGGAAGGCTGATCGGCTCGGTGTAGGCGACGGCACCCTGGAGGTCGGCCGGTGCCGCGACTCCGGGCTCGGCCACCACGTAGGAGATCGTGTACGCCGGGTCGGTAACCGCGACGCCGCTGCCGGCCTTGCTGAGCGTGACGACCTTTTCCGCGACGTCTCCGGCGACCTCGCTGCCGCGGAAGTCGTGGATCACCGCACCGCCACCGGTGCTGCCGGTGATCACCGTGGTGCCGTTCAACACGTAGTCACTGCGGTAGAGCGCGGTGTTGGTGTTGGTGATCGTGCTGTCGGTGATCGTGAACAGCGGTCCTGCGTTGTAGGCGTAGATGGTGCGGGCGCCCTTGCCGCTGACCGTGGACCGGTCGACTGTGACGGTCGGGCCGGAGCCTTCGATGACGATGACGCCCTGCGAGCCGGACATGGTGGCGTCCGACCGGATCGTCGCGTCCTCGACCGCGAGGTGGCCCCGGTTGCGCAGCATGAAGAACGCCGCCAGCGCGGTGCTGTCGGTGCTCTGCACGACCGTCAGGTTCGGGCCGATCGTCAGCGCCGCACCGTCCACGTTGAAGTAGACGTTGCCGACCGCGGTGAGCGTGGTCGGCTTGTCCGCTTCGAGGCGGATCTTGCCGGCGTCGACCTTGATCGCACCGCCCTGGTCGTCGGCAACGAGGTCATCGGTGATCCAGATCGTGTCCTCTGCGCTGCCGATCTCGGCGATCCGGAAGCGGAGCTCCTCGATGCTCGCGGCCCGGAACTGCTTCGCCGCCACGAGCGGGTTGAGAAACTTGATGGCGGTGGTGAGGTCGGCGATCGCGGCGTCGACCTTGGTTTGCGACGCGTACGGGTCGGCCATCACGGCACCGGCGGCGTCGATGGTCCCCGCGAGGAACTGGTAGCTGTACGGCGTGTGGCTGGCCGGGTTCGGGGCGTTCTCGCCCGTCACCGTGGCCAACAGCTCCGCCAGTGGCGCCTTGTTGGTAAAGGGCAACGTGTTGACCTGGCCGGCCAGGCCGGCGAGCTGCGGGTAGGCCACGGCAGAGCTGGTAGCCGGCTGCCACGCCCACGCCGTCCCGAAGTCCCAGCCAAGACCCTGGTAGGTGCCCTGGACGGTGAGATCGGCCTGGGTGAGCTCGCTGATGCCGCGCTGCTCGGCCTTGGTGCCAGTCAGCGGCACGTCGGCCCACACGACGTTGTCGGCCACACTCGCCCCGGCGGCCGCGGAGGCGAACAGCTTGCCGGCCGTCGAGCCGCTGACGGCGCGGTTCGCCGCGACGATGCCGCGGAGCACAGCGTCGGCGGACTGTACGTCGCCGACCGCGCCACCGGCATCCCCGGTGGTGATCACCGCGCCGGCCGCGAGACTGCGCTCGACGGTCGACGCGCTGGTGATCCCACCGACCAGGCCAGCCGCGGTGGCTTTGGCATCGAGGTTCACCGTCGCGTAGGAGTCCTTCACGGAACCACCGTCGAGCACGCCGATCAGGCCGCCCGCAGTGTCCTGGGCACCGGCGATCTTGCCGGCGACGAACACCCGCTCCAGGGTGCCGCCCTCGACCACGCCGGCGACGCCGCCGACCGGGCCCTCGGTGTCGCGGTAGTCGACGTCGACGAGCCCCAGGTCGCGAACCACACCGCCGGCACCGAGCCGGCCCACGAAACCGGTGGGCGCCGGCGCGTCAGCGAGCTCCCAGCCCTGGTCGTATCCGAGGTTGAGGCCGGTGATCGAGTGACCCGCGCCGTCGAAGGTGCCGGTGAAGGCCGGGCCGGCCTCCTTGGCGTTCGCGGCCGGCAGACCCAGCGGGCGGAACCCGCGCAGGTGCTGCAGGTCGATGTCCTTGGTCAACACGTAGTGGCCGTCCAGCGGCAACTGCCCGAACCCGTCACCGAAGTTGTTGCTCACGTACATCAGCTGCTGGGCGGTGCTGATCTGGTAGCTGCCCTCGACCAGGGGCGGGAAGTCCTTGTCGAGCACGGGCTCGGGAGAGACCGGCGGCACCCAGTCCGCCAGTGCGGAGGGCAGCGACTGGGTGATCTCGAAGGTGTCGTTGACGCTGTAGACGCCGGTGCGGGGATCGCGGCTGGTGGAGGTGATCGCGATCCGCTCCGGGGACACCGAGACGGTCTGGTAGCTGGCTTCCTGGTTGTCCTTGTAGACCGACGTGTATCGACCCGCGATCGCCGGGTTCCACGTGTAGCCCTGCCCGTCGCCGGCTGCGGCACCGGTGACGTACGTCGTGCCCTTGCCGTCCCCGACGACCAGGTCGTTCTTCATCGGGTGGGTGCGCAGGTACATGCCGTCGTGCCCGGAGATCGCCAGATCGATGCCGGCCTGGTCGAACGCCTTGGTGATCTCCAGGTAGTTCGACGGGTGGTTACGCCGGCCCAGGTAGGGGCCGTGGTGGTAGGCCGCGATCTTCCACTTCGCGTCGGACGCCTGCACGACCGTCTTCAACCAGTCCAGCTGCGGCCGCAGCTCGGACAGCTTCAGCTGGTCGAAGTGGTTGAGCACCACGAACAGGGCATCGCCGTACTCGAAGTAGTAGGCGGTGTTACCCAGCTTCTTGGCCTCCTCGCCGACCGCGGTCGGCTGGCTCCCGGCGGCCCCGAAATAGGCCGGGCCGTTGGGGGGGATGTTGGTACGAGCCGCGAAGTTGGTGAAGTACGGGTCGGGCGACTCCCAGTCGAGGTAGCCGTCGCTGGGATTGCCCTCGTACTCGTGGTTACCGATCGTGAAGTACGTCGGGACGCTCGCCGCGCGAGACTCCAGCGCCTTGAAGAAGCCGTCCCACTGCTCGGACTTGTAGCTGTTGTTGACCTGGTCACCGGTGAACAGCATGAACGCCGGGTCGGGCACCTCGGAGAAGGCCCGGTCCATCGCCGGGACCATCGTCTCCACGTAGCCCTTGTAGTCGTTCATCTGCGTGTCGGTG
>NZ_JBFBAO010000542.1:0-3266 GCF_040682255.1 Micromonospora sp. NPDC051296
GACGGCGGAGGTGCACCATGACGCGCTACGACGCGCCCACCCACTGGCAGTCCCGCTACGACCACTTCATTGGCGGCGAGTACGTCAAGCCGCACGGCGGGCGATACTTCGAGAACCCCACCCCGGTGACCGGGCAGACCTTCTGCGAGGTGGCCCGAGGCACCGCCGAGGACGTCGAAAAGGCCCTCGACGCCGCGCACGGCGCCGCCGACGCCTGGGGACGGACCCCGGTCGCCGAACGGGCGCTGATCCTCAACCGGATCGCCGACCGGATGCAGGAGAACCTGGAATCCCTGGCCGTCGCGGAGACCTGGGAGAACGGCAAGCCGGTACGCGAGACCCTGGCGGCCGACATCCCGCTCGCGATCGACCACTTCCGCTACTTCGCCGGGGCGATCCGGGCCCAGGAGGGATCGCTGGGCGAGCTGGACGACGACACCGTCGCGTACCACTTCCACGAGCCGCTCGGCGTGGTCGGGCAGATCATCCCGTGGAACTTCCCGATCCTGATGGCGACCTGGAAGCTGGCCCCGGCGCTCGCCGCCGGCAACGCGGTGGTACTGAAGCCGGCCGAGCAGACCCCCGCCTCGATCCACTACTGGCTGTCGCTGGTGGCCGACCTGCTGCCGCCCGGCGTCGTCAACATCGTCAACGGCTTCGGCGTCGAGGCGGGCAAGCCGCTCGCCTCCTCGCCCCGGGTGGCCAAGGTCGCGTTCACCGGCGAGACCACCACCGGGCGGCTGATCATGCAGTACGCCAGCGAGAACATCAAACCGGTCACCCTGGAGCTGGGCGGCAAGAGCCCGAACATCTTCTTCGACGACGTGAGCGCCGCCTCCGACGACTTCCTCGACAAGGCGCTCGAAGGATTCACCATGTTCGCCCTCAACCAGGGCGAGGTCTGCACCTGCCCGTCCCGGGCGCTGATCCAGCAGGGCCACTACTCCGACTTCCTGGCCGCAGCGGTTTCCCGCACGACGGCGATCAAGCAGGGCCACCCACTGGACACCGACACCATGATCGGGGCCCAGGCGTCCAACGACCAGCTGGAGAAGATCCTGTCCTACCTGGACATCGGCCGGCAGGAGGGCGCTCGCGTCCTGGCCGGCGGATCCCGCGCGGATCTGGGCGGCGAGCTGTCCGGCGGCTACTACGTGGAGCCGACCATCTTCGAGGGCGACAACTCGATGCGGATCTTCCAGGAGGAGATCTTCGGCCCGGTGGTCTCGGTGACCTCCTTCGCCGACCTGGACGACGCCGTGAAGATCGCCAACGACACGCTCTACGGCCTGGGTGCCGGCGTCTGGACCCGGGACATGAACACCGCGTACCGGGCCGGACGGGCGATCCAGGCCGGTCGGGTGTGGACCAACTGCTACCACGCGTACCCGGCGCACGCCGCGTTCGGCGGGTACAAGCAGTCCGGCATCGGCCGGGAGAACCACAAGATGATGCTGGAGCACTACCAGCAGACCAAGAACCTGCTGGTCAGCTACTCCCCGAAGAAGCTGGGCTTCTTCTGATGAGCGCTCCGGACGGCGCGGCCCACCGGGCCGCGCCGGCCCCCGGCGCTGTGGAGGCGGCCGGGGCGACGAGGGCAGCTATGGCGCCGCTGCGGCGGGCCGAGCCGTCGCCGGTGTCCGTCGCTCCGGCCGCCCCACCGACGGTCTCGGTGACACCAGCGGCGGCCGAGCTGATCCGTTCGCTGCGGGGGCAGCACGGGCCGCTGATGTTCCACCAGTCCGGCGGCTGCTGCGACGGCAGCGCCCCGATGTGCTACCCGGCCGGCGAGTTCCGCACCGGTTCGTCCGACGTCCTGCTGGCGGCTCTGGAAATCGAGGGGGTTGCAGAGCCGGTGGAGTTCTGGATGTCGGCGGCCCAGTGGGAGCTGTGGAAGCACACCCGGCTCACCATCGACGTGGTCCCCGGCCGAGGCAGCGGCTTCTCCCTAGAAGCCCCCGAAGGCCTCCGCTTCCTAACCCGCTCCCACCTAGCCACCTAACCCCACCCCACCCCCCTCGCGTCCCACCCCTCCACCCCTCACCTCGCCGATCTTGCACTTTCGGTCGCCAAAGTGTCTTTAAAGATGCTTTTGCCCCGACAAAAAGTGCAAGATCGGCGAGGTGGGGGTGGGTGGGGTGGGTCAGCGGAGGGCTTTGCGGATGGTGGCGACTATGTGCGTGGGGCGGCGGTAGAGGTCGCGGTCGGTGAAGTAGCGCATCCGCCAGCCATGGGCGTCGAGCCAGTTGACGCGGTCCCGGTCGTATCGGAGGCTTTCGCGGTCGAGGTGGGAGAGGCCGTCGTACTCGATGCCGATCCTGCGCTCGCGATAGCCCAGGTCGAGCCGGAAGCGGGCAACCCCGTACTCGTCGTGGACCCACAGCTGCGGCTCTGGCGGTGGCAGCCGCCCGTCCAGCAACACCAACCGCAACTGACTCTCCTGGCGGCACTCGGCCCGACCGTCCGCCAGCGGCACCAACTCGCGCGCCTGGCGTACGCCGCGCAGCGCCCGATGCGCGCCCATCTCGGCCATCAGATCATCCGGTGTCACCACACCAGATCTGAGAGCGCAGTCGAGGACAGGCAGCGCGTCGAGGCGACGCACCGTACGCGCCAGGTCGACGGCGCAGCGCGCCGCCGGCACACATGGCAGCCCGCGAACGACAACCGGCTGCACCGGCAGGACGGAATGATGCACGACCAGCCCGGGCAGCCGGGGCTTTGGCACCAGGGTCGGCACCTGGACGTGCACCAGATCGTCGCGCAACACACCGAAGCCGTACCGTCGGGCCGCGGTCTGCCTGGCGAGCATGGCGCCATCGGGGAGGCAGAGAATGAGCGCTCGCAGTTCGTCCTCGTCGTCGCAGGGTTGATCGGCATAAACACCCCGCCGTACGCGGCGCAGTTCCTCTCGGCCGACGCGCGTCCGAAGCCGACGGGCACTGAGTGTCCGCATCAGGCTCTCCACCCGCCACAGTTGAGTCGTCACGCAGGCACCCTGCCCTGCCCCCACCGCCCAACGCGACCCCTCACCCGCCCCCTGTGGACAACCACCCCACTGTGGAAAACCCCCACCCCACCCCCCACATCTGCTACCCCAACGCCCCACCCTCCGCTGCGATCTTGCAGTTTCGGTCGCCCATTCGCGAGCTTTGCCGGAAATGCGGCGACGAGAAGTGCAAGATCGCGGGGATGGGGTGGGAGGGGTGGGGAGGGGTGGGGGTGGGGGAGCAGTCCCCGTCCCGCAACCCGCGCGCCAAGGAGGC